>NZ_JADBVM010000152.1:0-3987 GCF_020244875.1 Microcystis sp. M44BS1 | reverse complement strand
ACTCAATTGTCTATCTTTTGGTATTAACCTGTTTGTGCCGTAAGTGTCTCCCTGTATGGATGTCAGCTATTTTTGAGACTAGGTACTCTCATCGAATTTTATTTTAAGTTAATTATTTGCATAACAATTCCCGAAGAGCCGTAAATCTTTTGCCAATCACTAACATATTCACTCTGCCATTGAGCAAGCTGTTCAGGCAATACTTGACCCTTGAGAGCCGGAACTAAGTAGGCTACCAAATTAGTATTAAGCGGGTCATGATCATGATCACTTTTCTGATCAGCGCGAGCTATCACAACCGCTTCTTGTACTAAGGGATGTTGGCTCAAAACGGCTTCAATTTCCCCTAATTCGAGGCGGAAACCCCTTACTTTAACCTGATTGTCAATTCGTCCCAGATATTCAATTCTTCCATCAGGTAAATAACGAGCTAAATCTCCCGTTTTGTATAATTTTGACGGCTGCTCTCCCCCCTTATCAAGGGGGGTTAGGGGGGGATCAAGGGAGACAAACGGGTTAGAGATAAACTTCTCGGCGGTCAATTCTGGGCGATTCAAATAACCTCTGGCTACCCCGGCTCCTCCGATGTGTAATTCCCCCGGTACACCGATAGGAACCGGTTGTAAATGGGAGTCTAAAATATAAACCTGCACATGAGGAATTGGCCGACCAATAGTTATTTTTTCATCAACCGGCGTACATTTAGCTACCGTTGCACAAACACTTCCTTCTGTGGGTCCATAACCATTAAAGAAGTTTCGTCCCTGGGACCATTTTTTCACCAATTCAGGAGAGCAAGCTTCCCCAGCGACAATAATAGTTTGCAGAGAGAAAAGATTTTCCCAAGGTAGCACTGCTAAAGCTGATGGCGGTAGAGTAATATGAGTAATCTTATTCTCCCGTAATCGTTTAATTAAGGGTAAACCTGGCATTAAATTGTCTTTACTTGCCAGATAAAGTGTCGCTCCTGCTCCCAAAGCCATCAAAACTTCCCAAATACAGGCATCAAAACTAAAAGAAGCAAATTGAAGCACTCGACTCTGAGAAGACACAGCAAAAGTCTCAATTTGAGCTAGAGCAAGGTTACACAACCCTTGATGTTCAACCATCACCCCTTTAGGTTTACCCGTAGAACCAGAAGTATAAATTACATTAGCCAAATTAGAAGCTGTTACCTTCCCCGTCAGATTATCCCGGTTCATTGGTTTAATTTCTTGCCAAATTTCAGCTAAAAATACAGTTTTAGCTTGATGATTTGGAAGTTTATCAATCAGTGAACTTTGGGTTAGTAATAAAGGTACTTGACTATCCTCTAACATAAATTGTAGGCGTTCTTGAGGATATTCTGGGTCAAGGGGTAGATAGGCAGCACCGGCTTTAAGGATGCCTATTAATGCCACAATCATATCTAAAGAGCGCTCTACACATAAACCGACTATTACCTCGGTTTCTACACCTAAAGAGCGTAAATAGTCAGCTAATTGATTGGCCCGACTATTTAATTCTGCATAGGTCAACTGTTGATTTTCAAAGACTACTGCTACCGCTTCAGGGGTACGCGCTGCTTGTTCCTCGATCAATTGATGAATACACTTGTTATAGGAGTAATCAGCTTTTGTCTCATTCCACCCCTCTAATAGTTGATACTCTTCCTCTGGATTTAATAAGGGTAGTGAAGCTACTGATTGACGGGGATTTTCCACAATTGCCGCCAACAAAGTCTTAAAATGAGTCATCATACGGACAATAGTTTCAGCATCAAATAAATCCCTGTTATAAGAGCAAAAACCACCTAATCCTTCCGGTGCATCCCAGAGGTAAACTTCTAAGTCAACCCTGACTGAATCAAGTCCCGATGGTATCTCCTCAATGTTTACTCCGGGTAAATCCCAGGGAGAACTAGGAGCATTCTGAAGAGCAAAAACTATCTGTGTTAAAGGATTACGATCTAAATGACGCTCAATTTGTAATTTTTCGACTAACATCTCGAAGGGTAAATCTTGATGGTCGTAAGCGTCTTGAGTAGTTTGTCTGACCTGCGCGAGAAAATCCTCAAAGGTCGGGTCTTGAGATAAATCAAATCTTAACACTAAAGTATTGACAAAAAAGCCGATTAACCCTTCAATTTCGGTGCGGTTACGGTTGGCAATTGGTGAACCAATTACCACATCTGTTTGTTGACTATAACGAGATAGTAACACAGCAAAACCCGCCAGTAATGTCATAAAAAGAGTGCTACCCGACTCTTGACTAAGTTTTTTCAATTGTTGCGTTAGTTGACTATCTAGTTGCAGTCGCTCCGTCCCACCGCGAAAACTTTGAATTGCTGGCCGGGGACGGTCTGTGGGAAGTTGGTGTAGTAGGGGAATCCGGGTTAATTGTTGCTTCCAGTAGCTTAATTGACGGTCTAATACTTCATTAGTTAACCATTGACGCTGCCACACGGCAAAGTCAGCATACTGTATTGATAAATCAGGTAAATCTGCTTTTGTCCCGGTGCAGAAACTTCGATAATAGACCGATAATTCGTCCACTAAAACACCTATTGACCAACCATCCGCCGCAATATGATGAATGGCTAATAATAGGACATATTCCTCTGTCTGCAATTGCCATAATTTGACTCGTAATACTGACCCTGCTTCGAGATCAAAAGGTTCGGATGCTGATGCTAATAACAGGTTTTTTACCTGTTGCTCAGAATGACTGAGGTTTTGCAGATTGACAACTGGTAAGGTGAAGGTTACATTAGGATCGATCGCTTGTATTGGTTGGTTATCTTTGAGTTTAAATTGAGTCCGTAGGGGTTCATGGCGTTGAATAATTGCTTGGAAAGCTTTTTCTAAGGCCTTAATATTGAGATTTCCGCGCAAACGCATCGTTAAATCAATAGTATAAGCCCCACTTTCCCCTTCTAATTGATTCACAAACCAGAGACGTTCCTGGGCCCAGGATAGGGGAATATCATCCTCTCGATTAACGGGGACAATTGATGGTAGCTTTAACCCTAAACCTGTTTGCAGTTCTTTTAAAATTACCCCACTTAACTGAGCAATAGTTGGCGATTCAAACAGATAACGCAAGGGTAAAACAATCTCAAAGGTTTCCTGTAAACGAGAAATAACTTGAGTCGCCAACAGAGAATGGCCCCCTAATTCAAAGAAATTATTCTCAATACTGACTCGTTGTAATTTCAGTAC
The DNA here is from genome assembly GCF_020244875.1 of Microcystis sp. M44BS1. Classification (NCBI taxonomy): domain Bacteria; kingdom Bacillati; phylum Cyanobacteriota; class Cyanophyceae; order Chroococcales; family Microcystaceae; genus Microcystis; species Microcystis sp. M44BS1. Next base: position 787 of record NZ_JADBVM010000152.1, on the reverse strand, counting down.
CTCAGCCCAAATCTGCGCCATTTTTTCTTCAATGGGATTACGGGGAGCGATATATTCACCTTTGCCCTGTAAATCGGGAACAGGTAAAGCACGGCGGTCGATTTTGCCATTGGGAGTTAAGGGGAAAGCATCAAGAAGAATAAACGCAGTTGGGACCATATAGTCGGGTAATTTTGCTCGCAAAAATTGCCGTATTTCGTTAATTGTCAGGTTGATTTCGGGTTGCGGTACAACGTAAGCAACTAAGCGTTTATCCCCTAGATTATCTTCACGAACAATCACACAAGAAGACTGTACCGCCTCATTTTGGTTGAGTAAGGCTTCGATTTCTCCCAATTCAATGCGGAAACCGCGAATTTTTACTTGATTGTCAATCCGTCCTACATATTCAATATTACCATCGGGTAAATAACGCCCTAAGTCTCCCGTTTTATATAATTTTGACGGCTCATTGCCCCCCTTATTAAGGGGGGTTGGGGGGATTACTTCATCCTTCTCAAAAGGATTAGGGATAAATTTTTCTTGGGTTAATTCGGGACGATTGAGATAACCTTTGGCTAATCCTGCACCAGCAATATGTAATTCTCCGACTACACCAATCGGGACAGGTTGCAGATTTTTATCCAGCAAATAGATTTGGGTATTAGCAATCGCTTTACCAATGGGAATAGTTGTCGCTGTAGAAGCTACGTTTTCCACTAAATACCAAGAAGAAAACGTTGTATTTTCCGTTGGACCATAGACATGAAGCAACCGTTGTGGCGCACCTTTTTCTAGTACCTCTTGT
>NZ_JADBVM010000151.1:0-3660 GCF_020244875.1 Microcystis sp. M44BS1 | reverse complement strand
CCTCTGCTCTTTCTTCTTCTTTAAGAGCTTTTTGTAAGTTTTTCTTTTCTTCTAAGTCTAGGAAATCTTTGGCTGGCATAAGTAGGATTTTTCTCAAGTTACTATTTCTATTTTAGGTGGTTTAAGTGCGTTTTAGCTTATCCAGCCTGGACGGGTTGATGGTGGGGTTGTCCCCGGCGATCGAATTGCCCTCCTGGAAAATTTTGTCCGGGTCAACTGTCCGGGCCCTAACTTGGTAGATGCGGCTGTTGCCTGGACAGCTTTTAGTTTTGTCGATCCGCGTCATGTCAGCTACACCCTCAATCCTACACCGATCGCCGCCCGCCTAGGCATGACCGTGAAGAAAAATGGTCGGACAACCCAAGCAACTGTCGGCACGATTACCGATATTAACGTCAACATCTCCGTCGGTGGCTACTCCTGCGGTGTCGCCCAATTCCGCAATCAGATCGGCATCCGTGGCATCGGCAGCAATCCCTTTAGTCGCGGTGGGGACTCTGGTTCACTGATCGTGACGGCAAACAGCAATCAACCGGTCGCCCTCCTCTTTGCCGGACGAACAGACAACAGCCTCACCTTTGCTAACCCAATCGGAGCCGTGATCTCGCAACTTTCCATTCAGCGATTTGTCAACAGTCGCTAATTCACCCTCAAGTTTCCCTCTCGCCAATCTCCACACCTGATCGCCTCCAGGATTCGGCGATCGGGTGTTGTTTCAGCTAAAATTTATTTGTCGCCGACCATAGATTTAGTAGAGGTAACACCAATGAAAAATTATACTCAGGAACAGTTGTTGGCTTTGCGTGACAGCCAAGAAGCTTGGTTGATGGCTCAACCCGGTGTAACTGGCACCGGAATCGGTCTAGATGCCAGAGGGCAGCTGGTGTTACGCATCTTCACCAAAGGTATTTCCGCCACCACACGCCAGTCTATTGCTGGGCAACTCCCCCATGTTCCCCTCGACTGGGAAGAAGGAGATGTGATCGCTTATTAAAGCCAGCGATCGCCTATAGTCCAAATAACAGCGATCTTCAGTTGTCTTGAGAGACCAATTTTAAGCTAGGACGAGGCTGCAAAGTTCCCCCGTAAGCGACGGCAGTATGAGGAGATAGGACAAGATGAGGAGATATACCCAAAGAAATTCGATAAATTTCCCCAGCTTTATCCATTAATTGCTGTTTAACTGGCTCTTTCGGCAAATTTTGCCGCCAAGCTAGGGGAATCCCCTCGATACCGTTGTACAATCCCGCCCAAATTCCCGCTAAAGTGCTGGTTAATTGCCGTTGATAGGGACTAGAATTAGCGCGACGCACGCTAACGGCGAAATCCTCGCTCGTTTGCAGAAAGGTATAGAGGGAAGCGGCGATCGCAATTCCTAAAGGTGAGATATCTTTCGCCCAAGCCGATAAAATGGACTCTAAGGGATGATTCTGCCCTAAAGCTGACTGAATCTGCTCTAATAGCTTATTCTTGGGGTTAATAGTTAGTAATTGCCCCATTAACTGATTTAAAGGCCTTTTTCCCTCTAATAACAGACCTACTGCCTCTCCCCAAATTATCGCTTCTTGTCGGGTTAACTCGGAAATTAAGCCCTTTTTCAGCCAAAAATTTAATCTAGCTTGCCAACGTTCCCCATGGTCAGGCCAGGTTAAAATCTCCGGCAACAGCACAAATAATAACGCCGATTCCGACTGCTGCCTAGATGCGATCGCAATGGGCAAATCTTCCTGAGATTGCAGAGCTTGCAAAAGCAGGGTCGTCCTCGGTGTAGCCTCATAGTTAAAGGCTGGTATTAGGGGTTGATTATGCAATGATTCCCCAATATATGCCCCGATTAACCCTCCCTGAAGGCGATCGAGGGGTGAAAAGACCTTTTGCATAAATTAGCTCAATTTGCCCGGTAGGTGACTTCCTCGACTTTGCCCGGTTGCCCTAGTTGTTTAGCATTGGCATTATTAACAGCAACGTAAACCCCGCCGGCATTACCCGCTCTCACGGTTAATTCTCGGTTTGCTTGCCAAGTGCGATGGCTTCCCTGGGGCAGTACACCCTCAAATTCTGTCTTGCCATCCACCACCACCCGCAGCCAGCAGTCATCTTCCAGTTTTACCTCCACCACCAGCTGCTGATTATTGCTAGTTTTGTTGGCTACCGGTTGAAGGGGGTTGCTTTTCGGTTGGACAATTTGCTGTTGTGGCAAGGAAGGCGGCGGTAAGCGATTCGATTGCAGTACCGATTTTTGCAGGACGTGGGATAGGGTTTGTACAGAACCAATAACTAAGATTAAATAGAGAAAATAGAGATGAATCGGGCGAATTTGAAGACTCGGCAGCGATAAAGACGGTTTTATTCCCCTAAAAAAGTTATTTACCTTGGTGGGGAAACGTCGGCTAACCGTCTCACCATCCAGGGACAGACTATCGGCAAATTGTTTGATTAACCAACGAATATAAATCGGTTCGGGCAATGACTCCAAATCCCCCGCTTCCAGCGCTTCTAGACGATGGCGCGGGATCAAGGTTTTCTGGGCAATTTCCTCGAGAGAAAGGGACTGTTCTAGGCGATTTTTTTGCAAATAAACGCCGATTTCCAGTAATTTGGTGCGCTGTTTATGCTGGGGATCAAGTTGTGATTGGAGAAGGCGAAACATATCGCTATTAGTGGCTGACTTTCAGCTTAGTTAATCTGGTTTTTTAAATATTTCAGTTCATCAAGGGTTAAAAAACGGTAATGACCCAAGGGTAAAGGGGAATTATTACCAGAGTTTAGTTGAATACGACCGATAGCACTGCGATGAAGTTTCAGGACGTGATAACCTAATTCTTCGGCTACACAGCGAATCTGCCGATTTCTTCCCTCCACTAAAATAACTTCTAGTAGGGTTTTTTGGTCGGTTTGCTTGAGAATCTCAACCTGTGCGGGTAAGGTTTTTTTCCCTTCTAAGAGGATACCTTCTCGCCAACGCTGGAGAGCAAGTCTATCAACCGCACCATCTAGCCAAACCCGATAGGTTTTGGGCAAATGATAACGGGGATGGGTGAGGGTGAGGGTGAGTTGACCGTCGTTGGTGAGGAGTAAAGCCCCAGTGGTGTTGATGTCCAACCTGCCTACGGGATGTAACCCCGTCTCGCTGGCGAGGGAGTCGGGCAAAAGGTCGATTACTGTCGGCCGGTTTTGTGGATCCTTACAGGTAGAAACCACACCAATGGGTTTGTTGACCAGTATATACAATCTTTTGGGACGATTGGCCGGTTCAATTTTTTTTCCGTCTATCTCTAGGTGATCTTTTTCCGGGTCGGCTTTTTCTCCTAACTGCACGATTTTGCCATTCCGTCTCACCCGGCCGGCTACGATCATCTCCTCCGCCCTTCTTCGGGAGGCAATTCCCCACTGGGCAAGGATTTTCTGGACTCTCTCCGCCATTTTTTTTTAGTTTTTAACCCTTTCTATCTCCTATTATAGGCATCCTAAAAGGGTTTTTTTTGCCCAAAAAGTGAAGAAAAACCGAATATCTCCGGCTGCCTCTTTGATTTTTTTTCTTTGAAAACTTCTCAAAAAAAAAAGGAGTAATCCCTTGACTTGGGCGGCGGCTTCGGTTATACTTTTCTTATAATGGGAATCTGTCTATGTTTTTGCAAGTGCCACCACTCCATTATATAT
>NZ_JADBVM010000150.1:0-16854 GCF_020244875.1 Microcystis sp. M44BS1 | reverse complement strand
GTCATTCAAAAAATTAGAAGCTGAGGTATAGGATTCTTCTTGAAGAATCACAGAGATTCCTTCTAATTGACATTTATAACTAATCATCTCAATTAATCGAGCATGAGGGATGGTCACAAATTTTTGATTGTTGACTTTTCCGGTTCTTCGTTACTTGGTATGGTTCGATAGGGGGGCATAAATCGACTAAACCCTTATCTGGCAAGAGACTTAATTGATTAGTTCGCTCTAGAGCAAAAACAATTGACAAAAATCGCTAAATGCCTTTCTATATAAGGGTTCCATCCCTTATAACTCCCGTCCATTGCATAACACAAACCGAAGAGCCTACTTTTTCAGCCAACCCTAATTGGGGTTGGCTGAAAAAGTAGGGGCGAAACATTCCGATAGGAAATCTACGGTTTCAGCGATAGGTTAGCCAATGATAGTTAGTCAAGTTTTTAATTTCATTAGTCATTGTTTGGAGATACTGACAACGAATTATCCCATTTTTCAAAAGTAATGGCAGAGATGGTTAATTGCCCTCACCCCCTCCCCTCTAACGCTCTGGGACAGGGAAGGGGGTGAGGGAAACGAATAAAGAAAAATGGTATTACAGGCAGTTGTTGATATATTTGTAATAATTTAAGAGTCACTGATAATTGCTGATTGTCGATATTTCTGCAAATGTGAGATGCACCCTTTTTTAAGCTACAAGAAGACCCAGAGAATAGGGGGGCTAAAGTGTTGAAAGTATCGCCAATATTTAAAACTAAACTTTTTTCTGTCCGGTTATCCCATAAGAGTTAAGGATAAACACAAAGGCATAAAGAACACAAACAGAAAGACAGATTCGATTTACTTAGGGCTGGCTGAATAAATGTGAAATGTAGTCCTGTAGGGGCGAAGCATTCGGATAGAAAATCTACGGTTTCACCGATAGGTTATTGCCCGAATGCTTCGCCCCTACTTTTTGCCGCAGACCACTAGGTAGGGTTTGCGGCAAAAAGTTTGTTGGTGGGGTTAGGAGTCGGTCGTCAGTAGCCGGTCGTTTCAGGCTTTGTTGCCCTCTCTTTTTGTACTAATTTATGTACTAAAAGGAGGATAATGCCAGGTTTTTGGGGATCCCAATCCGATTTTCGCAGCACTAACATCGGATTTTAACAGGTCAAAAGCCTTATTTTCAAAGGGTTTTACCATTATTCAGCCGACCCTAAATAAATATTTTTCTTTTCTGTCTCCCCTTTTGGATTAGACTGGTAATTGAGAATAATTAGCATTTATTTAAGCAATCGCAATTCCGATACAGTTCAAAAACCGTTGACTGAGGCTGACATTAGGGGAGTTCTCACCCTTTGGCTACTTCAGTAAACTCGATGAGCTATCAAGAAATTATTGTCACTCTTGAATGAAAGACCTTCATTACCTTTGGAGATAAGAAAAGCATGGACGATAAAATTAGACCTAATGAACCAGAAAAACCAGAAAACTGGCAAAAAGACGACCAATTCTCCTATTGGGGCGGTACAGAGGCAGAATTAGATAATGTCACTCCCAGGGGTAATGACTTGGCTGCCACTTATCCTTTAGCACAAGTGGAAATGGGAAAAACCGTCTGGTTAGCGGGATTTCAGGGGACAGGAGGGATTAATCGACTCCTAGGTATGGGATTAAACCCCGGTATTCAATTACAGGTAATTAGTTCCCAACCAAGCGGGTCAGTTTTAATTGCCATTCAAGACAATCGTATTGGTATCGGGGCAGAAATGGCCGAAAAAATCCTCGTTAGTGACAGTCAACCGAAAAAACTGGAACCCAAAAAAGACCTACCTGAAGTAAGAACATTTCTGCGGGAGATACCCATAGGAAAAGCGGGTAAAGTCGTCGGTTATGACCGAGCATTACGAGGATACAAAGGAAAATTGTTATCAATGGGATTAACTCCGGGGACAGAGTTTACCGTCATTCGTGTGGCACCTTTGGGGGATCCCGTCGAGATTCAAGTGCGGGGATTTCATCTCAGTCTGCGTAAACAGGAGGCAGACGCTTTAATCGTGGAAGAAATAGACCCAGAAAGCTAAATTTAATTATCTAAGCCTATTCGTCACTTAATATCCTAAATTATGGTCAAACCGATTATCGCCTTAATTGGCAATCCTAACTGTGGCAAAACTACCCTTTTTAATGCTCTCACAGGAGCCAATCAACGGACCGGCAACTGGCCGGGAGTAACAGTCGATCGCAAAGAGGGACGATTTCAAGTTAACGGGGAAGATATCACCCTTGTGGATTTACCCGGAGTCTATTCCCTTGATGTGGAAGAAGGGGAGACAGGAATGGATGAATTAGTCGCTAGGGACTATCTACTGTCAGGAGAGGCGGATTTAGTGATTAATATCGTCGATGCTTCTAATTTAGAGCGTAATCTCTACCTAACTACCCAAATCATGGAGATGCGTTTACCGATGTTGATTGCCCTGAATATGATGGATGTGGCCAAAACTAGGGGTATTGTGGTTAATCCGCAGCTCTTAAGCGTTCGCATAGATGCAATTGTCGTGGCGATTAGTGCGGTTAAAGGGGAAGGAATCGGAGAATTAAAGCAAAAAATTGGGGAATTAGTCAGTAATATTAGCCATACTGCCGCTTATGTCGCTTATCCTGCGGTAATTGAGGAAGCTCTTAACGAGATTGTTGCCTACATTGACGACCATAGCAGTAAAAGGATGGTTGAGCCAAGATGGACTGCTTTAAACCTACTGCAATACGAGGATCGCATCGCCCCAGAATTGCGCTCCCAGGAACTATTAAGCATTATCGTCAAGCATAGACGACAAATACACCAAGTTTTAGGGGAAGACCTTGATATTTTAATTGCTGATACTCGTTATGGCTTTATTCAACAAGTTACCCAGGGAGCCACTCAACGGACTGGAAAGATAAATGATACCATGTCCGATCGCCTTGATCGCATTGTTCTCGATCGCTGGTGGGGAATTCCGATATTTTTGGGCGTAATGTACCTAATGTTCTTGTTTACCATCAATGTTAGTGCTGCCTTTATCGATTTCTTCGATTTAACTGCCCAGACTATCTTTGTCGATGGTTTTGCCCAAGTTTTACAAACAATCCATACCCCGGGTTGGCTAATTGCTCTGCTCGCTGATGGAGCGGGGGGAGGTGTGCAAACCGTCGCCACTTTTATCCCCGTAATTGGCTTTATGTTCCTCTTTTTGTCAATTTTAGAGGATTCTGGCTATATGGCCCGGGCAGCCTTCGTCATGGACCGATTGATGCGTTTGGTGGGATTGCCGGGTAAATCCTTTGTTCCCATGCTAGTGGGATTTGGTTGCAATGTGCCGGCAATTATGGCCACCAGGACCCTGGAAAATTCCCGCGATCGTTTAATGACGATTATGATGAACCCTTTTATGTCCTGTGGGGCCAGATTACCTGTTTATGCCCTATTTGCGGCGGCTTTTTTCCCCATAGGTGGTCAAAACATCGTTTTTGGTCTTTATATCTTAGGAATTCTCGCCGCTATTTTGACGGGATTGGTGATGAAAAAAACCCTACTCAAGGGAGAAATCAGTCACTTTATTATGGAATTGCCTCCCTATCATCTACCGCGTCTGAAAGGGGTTTTAATTCGCACTTGGGAACGTCTGCAAGCGTTTTTATGGAAAGCTGGACGAGTTATCGTTTTAATGGTGATGATTTTGGGACTACTCAACTCCCTCAGTTTTGATGGTTCTTTTGGTAATCAAGACAGCGAGCGATCGGTTTTAAGTGCCACCAGTAAAGCTGTAACTCCTATTTTCTCACCCATGGGACTAGAGCAGCAAAATTGGCCGGCAACGGTGGGCATTTTTACGGGAGTTTTTGCCAAAGAAGCGATGGTAGGCACATTAAACTCAATTTACAGCCAACTAGCAGGGGAAGATAACCCTAATAAGGGGGCAGCAGCTGAAAAATTCGACTTTTGGGGGCAAATTCAGGCAGCTATTGCCACTATTCCCGCCAATTTAGCGCAATTACCCAATCAATTACTTGATCCCTTGGGTTTGAATATTGGTGATCTGCAAGATCAAAAAACGGCTGCCGAAGAGCAAGAGGTAGATTTAGGAATCTTTGGGGCGATGGCGAAAAGATTTGATGGTCAAGCGGGTGCTTTTGCCTATCTTTTGTTTGTTCTGCTCTATTTCCCCTGTGTTTCGGCCACATCGGCCGTATATCGCGAAACTAATGCCGGTTGGACTGCTTTTATTGCTCTCTGGACCACAGGAATGGCCTATATTGTTGCCACTTCCTTCTATCAAATCGCCACTTTTTCTCGACATCCGGGATTTTCTCTCTTTTGGATAGTCTTGATGGGTTTAACCGTAGTCGGGGTTTTATTCACCTTAAAAAATCTCCGTCCCCGAAAAATCAACCGTCCAGCAATTTAAAAGTAGGGTGGGTTAGGCGACAAAAAGCTAGGCAACTAACTAATTATTTAGATTCGCCGTAACCCACCGCAATCAAGCAATTTTTATCAATTTTTTCGCTTATAAACCATGATTTTAACCGATATACAGGCTTATCTTGCCAAAAATCAGAAAGCATCTCTGTCTGACTTATCTACACACTTTCGGATGTCAGCGGATGCCTTAAGTCCCATGCTCGATCGCTTGCTGAAAAAAGGGCGAATTCGCCTGATTTCCCTAGAAAAATGCGGAGGATGCAGCCGTTGTTCCCCGGAATCTATGGCTTTTTACGAATGGATTGAGGGCAATTCCACAGGGACAAACAGATAAAAGTTTAATACTACAGAAGTGATCTAACTATTAAGATAACTGCTGTATTACCAGTCGCTTTCAACTGGGATAGTTAATTTCTGGCGAGGAACCAAAGTCACTCAACCGCAGAACCTCAAAGTTATATAATCTTTAAGAGTTATTAAGCTTTGTGTCAGTTTGCCCAGTAGGATTGAATGAATATACTTTTGGTGACATCATCTTTAGGGTTACTCCTAGCGATCGCTATCGTCGTCTATTTTGTTTCCTCTCGCAAGTACCAATCGTCGGACTCGGTGGCCAATTCCTACGACCAATGGACCCAGGACGGGATTTTAGAATATTATTGGGGCGAACACATCCATTTAGGTCACTACGGTTCCCCAGCAGAAAAAAAAGACTTTCTAGCGGCAAAAGCCGACTTTGTGGCGGAAATGGTCTCTTGGGGAGGTTTGGATAAATTACCCGCCGGTGCAACTCTCCTTGATGTCGGTTGTGGTATTGGTGGCAGCAGTCGCATTCTGGCCCGGGACTACGGGTTTGCCGTTACTGGTGTCACCATTAGTCCCAAACAAGTGGCACGGGCCAAAGAACTAACACCCCCAGATTTAAATGCTCGCTTTTTGGTCGATGATGCCATGGCCCTTTCTTTTCCCGACGAGAGTTTTGATGTGGTCTGGTCAATCGAAGCCGGTCCCCATATGCCGGACAAAGCCGTTTTTGCTCAGGAATTACTGCGAGTTCTTAAGCCGGGGGGAGTCCTGGTGGTAGCGGACTGGAATCAGCGAGATGACCGTCAAAAACCGCTTAATTTCTGGGAACGTCCCGTCATGCGCCAACTTTTGGATCAGTGGTCCCACCCCGCTTTTGCCAGTATCGAAGGTTTTGCCGAACAGTTAGCGGCCACGGGATTGGTAGATGGGGGAGTGATGACTGCTGACTGGACAACAGCCACTCTACCCTCTTGGATTGATACCATTTGGCAGGGGGTGATTCGTCCCCAAGGTTGGTGGCAATTTGGTCTGACTGGATTGGTTAAATCCGTCCGAGAAGTGCCGACAATTCTGCTGATGCGTTTGGCCTTTGGCACGGGTTTATGTCGTTTTGGGATGTTCCGCGCTGTTCGCGCTCAATCCCATCTGCAAGCAAGTCAGCAAGAGTCTCTTACCTCAGTTATGTAGCTGGTTATAATTAGGGCTTGCTGAATAAATGTGAAATGTAGGCAAGGTAAGGTTTTTGTGGCTTTTCTCGCTCCCACAGGTGCAAGATTTTGAGAGAATTGTGGTTCCAAACCTTGCGTCTTCATCGGCCCGCGTCCTGTAGGGGCGAAGCATTCGGGCAATAACCTATCGGTGAAACCGTAGATTTTCTATCCGAATGCTTCGCCCGTACTTTTTCAGCAAACCCTAATTAAATTGAAGATAAATCCCCCCTTGATAAGGGGGGTGTTTGATAATTTTTAACGCCTACCTACTTAAATTAATCTTTAATATTTAATTAATCTTTCATGGATTAATAAGGTACGGTTCTAAACTCCACGCAATTATTACTGGGATTATAGAGAGTGTAAACTGCTTTATTTAATTCTTTACCAACGCTACCAACCCCAATTAAACGCTTATCTTGAATCGTCAAAGTTTGACTTGGTTGCCGTTTATCTAAAGTAGTAACAGTGCTGGTTAAATTAGCGGACTGTAAAGAATAATCAAAAACTTTTCCCGCACGACCACAAAATAGATTATTAACTCCCACCCGTTGCAGTCGATCTAAAATTTGCCATGGGGGAGTATCGGGGGTTAATTCTTCACTAACACTGACACTACTGCCATGAATTAATAAACAATCCAACTCGACAAAACCAAAATCGAGATTTCGTAACCATTGCACCGTTTCTAAAGAAACTGCATCCCAGAGTTGTTTAGTACTATCAATTCCATGTTTATCGATTAATTCCTTCGGTTCTCCTGTTGCTCCTAAACTGTGTAAAATTAGACATTGTTCTTCCCACCATCCCCGACAAACCTGTGGATATAAGTTATTTTTAGTGGGATAACGTATTTGTTCTACCAGCATTTCACTATCGGGATTAACACCGATAAAATCTCCTAAAATATATAAATTTTCTACAGTAACTGACCGTTGCTGAATATCTTCCAAGACCGCTTGATAGGCTGGTAAATTGCCTTGAATACCGCTTAAAATTGCCCACATAATTTCTTGATTTATCACAAATTAACGTTCGCAAACATGAGTCGGATCATCGGCTTTTTCCGCATATTCTAGACCCTTAGCCAATCGCCAAGCGAAAATAGGAGGTAAACCCGATGCTAAAATAGCCTGACAGGTTTCTTGATAGTTATAGGCCACTTCTCGCAGTTGTACCGCTGCCGTTTCTCGATCGTAAATCACATAGGTGGCATTTGGACGACCGTGACGCGGTTCTCCCACCGATCCCACGTTGATGATACGCTTGACCGGTGTGGTAAATTGCCACGACTGTTCCCCATCCGGTTGATACACTTTTATTTGCAAGCTTCCCGCGTCGAGAGTGCGAATGTAGGGGATGTGGGTATGTCCACAGAATAAAACCTCTGTATCTACCGATAAAACCCGTTCTAAAGCCGTAAAAGCGTCCATTTCGGCTAAAAGGTACTCATGGTTACTTTGGGGACTACCATGGACAAAACAGAGGTGATCTAGCTTAAAAATTTCGGGCAGTTTTGACAAATAATTACGGTTTTCTGGGGTGATTATTTGATTTGTCCACTCATGAGCTAATCTACCGCGTTTTTCTGCTAAAAGCGACGGATAACTGCATTCACAGGCATTTAATCCCTCAACGATATCCTCATCCCAACACCCTTGTACTGTAGTAATCCCCAGTTGACGGATTTTTTCCACCACTTGGTTAGGATGGGGTCCATACCCGACTAAATCCCCTAAACAGTAGATTTCTTGACAACCCTGTTGGTCTAAATCTTGCAAAACAGCGTTAAAAGCGGGCATATTGCCATGAATACAGGATAAAACGGCTATTTTCATCATATTAACTCCATTTCTGGCTCTAAAGATTCTTGAAATTGTTGTTGATAATAAAAAAGTGCCTCATCGGACAGACAACAATCACTCAGGGTATCGGCAATTGTCGGTTTATCGAGATTGCGACCGACGATTTCAATCCCACTAAAGCGATTCGGTCTCCCATCGAGATTTAAGGGTAAATTTAAACTTTGAAAGTCTTTTTCTGGCCATTCAACCATAAATTCCCCATAAATACACTGACCATCGATGATATCGAAGATACTTTTAACCCGCAGCACTTCCCCATAGGCCCCTTGGGTTAATTCTGTCCAAAAGGTAGTTAAACTGGAAAAATCGAGGATTTCTCCCGTTAAAACGGCTCTATAAATCTGTATTTCTCGTTTTTTTAACCATTGATCACCTTTTATTGTCGTTTTGACCGGACTGATGACAATTTCATCGACGGGAACTTGTCCTTCGGAGATTTCTGCTTCTGGAGACGTAATCGCTACCCGATGACAATTGAGGGGTTTTAGAAAGCTTTCGAGGGATTGCGTGTCTAAATGCCACGGCACTTCCATATAGACCGTGTTTTCGACGGATAAACTGCCTAAACGGTCTTCTTCTTCCCTAGAAATAGAGGACAACTGGGGAAAGTCACTCTGTAAAGTGAGATGATCAATGGGAAAAGTTTCCGTCTGGGGACTAAAATATAGACTTGGCTGCTTGCTCTGAGCGATTTGTTCGCGAATCCAATGGGTTTTTCCCGCAGCTATACCCCCCGTCACCACGATAATCATTCTGCTCCTTCTCTACTGTGGTAATGATAATCATTCTAGCATAAGTTAGATTGGGGCAAGTAATCTTCCTTAACCAATCCTCTAGACTTAGCCAGGTTATTTTGGGAAAAATTGGCGGTTTCTTGGGATATTAATCATGGTTATGGCTCTTTTCTCTAGGATACCATTGGCTTTGTCCATCGGGTAAATCAACTAAGGTAATTCCCCTCGTTTTTAATTGTTCCCTTAATCGATCGCTTTCGGGATAATTTTTTCAACAAGAAAACGGGTTTCTTCAAGAAACCCGTTTTCTCCCTTAATCGATCACCGCAAAAATAAGGATTAAATGGCATAAAATCTGTAAATAGACCATTTAATTGATTATTATTCATTCTTAATTTTCCTGACTACTGACTCCTAACCCTAAAAACGATTTTTGATTTCTGCAAGAGGTCTATTCATAGTTTGTACTTTTGAAATTTTTGCGAACTAGCCAAGCATTCGTTTAGTTGTGTCACAATTTCCTCTTTATTCAAATTTCTGCCGATAAAAACTAATTGATTGTTGGGTACAGTGTCCCATTCTACTGCTTGCAGATCGTAACGCTGTCCACTTAATTGAAAAATATGTTTTAAATCGCTTTGTTGAAACCAGAGAATCCCTTTAGCTCGAAAAACATTTATCGGCATTTTTTCCGTGAGAAAAGGTTCAAATTTATCTAGATTAAATGGTTTATCGCTAACAAAGGAGACAAAATTAAAGTCTTCAGGAGATTGATTATCACTGGAGATTGGGCGATTTTTTTGAAAGTCTCTCAACTGTTTTTTATACAATTCTTCTTTAGTTAAACCTATATCTAACAATAAACCTAAAGGAACCTGACCATAACTACTTTTTAGGAGTCTTATACCCTGTTTTTCTCGACTAATAAACTTTTCTAAATCGTCTAATTTTTTGCCACTGACTCGATCTATTTTATTAAGAATTACCACGTCACCGTAACGAATTTGACTAAGGGCAATATTACTATCAAAATGATCGGCAGTAAAGGTTTCAGAATCCACGAGGGTAATAATAGAATCTAAGCGAGTCAAATATTTTAATTCTGTGGCTAAAAAAGTCAGAATAATTGGTAGAGGATCGGCTAATCCTGTGGTTTCAATGATTAGATAGTCCACGGGAATTTCCTTTTCTAAGACCTGATAGACTGTCTCAATTAAACTATCATTAATCGTACAACAAATACAGCCATTACTCAATTCTACCATATCTTCATCGATGGAAACAAGCAATTGAGAATCAATATTAATATCCCCAAACTCATTAACTAATACGGCAACTTTTAACCCTTCTTTATTGTCAAGAATATGATTTAGTAAGGTAGTTTTTCCACTACCCAAAAAACCAGTAATAATCGTCACAGGCATTCCCGATTTTGGTAAGCAAGGGAGGGAATCGGAGAGAGGAATTATCAAAGAACTCATGGCAGCTAACCCACTTTTAAGTTAATTAATTGGCAGAAAATAGGCTTTTCTCAACCCTGTTAAATTCGCTTGGAGGGGATCGATATCCACTAATTGCTGGTTTATACAAAAGTTTCAGAGATTAGTTTTAGATAGGATCGCTGTTTGCATTTTTTCTAATAAATCTGCCAGCGTCATCAAACCTAAATCTCCCCCTTGTCGAGTGCGAATGCTTAGAGTTTTACTGCTAACTTCTCGTTTTCCAATCACAGCTAAGACAGGGATTTTTTCCAGTTCTCCTGTACGAATTTGTTTGCCTAAACGTTCACCACTTTTATCGATTTCCACTCGATAACCAGCTTGTTTTAACTGCATTGCTACCTCTAAAGCATAATGCTGCTGTTCATCACTAACGGGTAATAAACGGACTTGAATAGGTGCTAACCAGAGAGGAAAATCTCCCGCATAATTCTCGATTAAGATACCAAAAAATCTTTCCAAAGAGCCAAAAATAGCTCGATGAATCATAATCGGTCTTTCCCGAGTACCATCCCTAGCGACATATTGCATATCAAAGCGTTCTGGCAAGTTAAAATCGACCTGAATCGTGGAACATTGCCACATTCTACCGATCGCATCTTGAATTTTTATATCAATTTTCGGACCATAAAAAGCCCCACCTCCCTGATCCTCAATATAATCCCACTTTTTAGCATTTAAGGCCTCAATTAAAGCCGCTGTTGCCAATTCCCAAACACTATCGCTACCCACGGATTTACTGGGACGAGTCGATAAATTTATCTGATAATTAGTAAAGCCAAAATCGGAGAGAATTTTCTCGGTTAAGTTCAAAACTCCTAGAATCTCTGCGGCAATTTGTTCTGGTAAACAGAAAATATGAGCATCATCTTGAGTAAAACCTCTTACCCGCATTAATCCGTGTAAAACCCCTGATCGCTCGTAACGATAAACTGTGCCTAATTCTGCCCATCTGAGGGGAAATTCTCGATAGGAATGCAGGTCATTTTGATAGGTTAAAACATGAAAAGGACAATTCATTGGCTTAATTTGATAGCTTTGCTGTTCTAACTCGATCGCCTCAAACATATTGTCGCGATAAAAGTCCCAATGTCCAGAAGTTTTCCACAGATCTAAATTAGCTAGATGGGGAGTATAAAGAAATTGATAACCCGCTTCTAAATGAGCTTGGCGCCAATAATCTTCGATTAAATAACGCATTGTTGCACCCCGGGGATGCCAAAAAACTAAGCCGCCACCGGCATCTTCTTGGATGCTAAATAATTTTAATTGTTGTCCCAATTTGCGATGATCTCGTCGCTGCGCTTCTTCTTTTTGTTGGAGATAATTTTGTAATTCTGCGGGGGTTTGCCAAGCTGTGCCGTAAATTCGCTGTAATTGCGGCTGTTTTTCATCTCCTTGCCAATAAGCACCCGCTACACTCTCCAAGACGAAAGCATCTGGGTTAATTTCCCCCGTCGAGTTGAGATGGGGTCCCGCACACAGATCCCACCAAAATTCTTCTGGGGGAGAAACAGCGCCATCAATTAACGAGGGTTCTCGATCGCTCCGTCCTGCGTCCGGACTACCGATAAAATAACGGGTAATGGTTTCATCTGGGGGAATTCTCTCTAAAATTAACTTTTTGTAGGGTTGATTAAGGCGCTCGATTTCTGCCGTAATTTCGCTTCTTTCCAGCACTTCTCGGATAATTGGCAGGTTTTTCCCGATAATTCGCCCCATTTCTGCCGCTATTTTCTCCAAATCTTCGGGGGTAAAGGGTGTTGGGCGATCAAAATCGTAGTAAAATCCCGTTTCTGTCCAGGGACCAATAGCGACTTTGGTGTCAGGAAAGAGAGTTTGGACAGCCATCGCTAAGATATGGGCGCAAGTATGGCGTATTTTTACGATTTTTTGCGAATCTTCCTCGATAACGGAGCTTTCTGCTCGGGGGGACTTAATCTGATTGACCATTGCCAGCTAAAATGATAATGATTATCATCTTAGCAGAGGAGGGCTGATGTCTGAGAAAAAATGCGCTCAAATCCTCTAGCGGCAAGCTCAACGCTGATAGCTTACCGCTCAAACTGGAAGTTTCCCCGTTTTAAAAACAGGGATTACCGACGATATTCTCGACTTAACAGCCAGAATCCAGGTTATGATGACGAGAAAAGAAACTGAGAAAACGGGTTTCTTCAAGAAACCCGTTTTCTGATTTTCCTGAATTTCTCGCTCAAAATCCCGACAATCGAGCGCCTCTTCCGAAAAAGCGCGCATTGGATGCACCGCACATTTCAAGCGATAATCTCCGGTACAAAAAACACAGCGACTACAGGGAATCCGATGCAGCTTTTGCAACTGCCGGCGCCCTTGGGCAACAGCAAGAAAAAGGGCAGTAAAAAAGAACAGCAGCGTTATCCAGATTGCGATCGGACAAAAGAGCGGTATTAGCCTTAACATAAATCTCGATTTTTGTCAATTAAGGAATAATTACAGTTTGCTCAGAAAGAAATTCCTGTGGAACTAGAGATCGCCAGAAACTAAAAATCTCTTGACTGACGCTGTAGGGGTGGGAATAGTGGAAAAAATAACGCCCTTTGTGACAACTCCAAATGCGATCGCCTGACTTTAACCAGGGTTGCCATCCCTGCAACAAATGCTGATCGATAATCGTATCGATATCTCCCCCACAGACTAACAGGGGTACGGGAACTGTCCCCGGGGCGAAATGGGCATTCTGATAGAGATTATGGGGAGAAAGGGACAATAATAAATCCTCTTCCAAGAGATAGCGATATTCTTGGGTTAAAGCGCAGGATTGATGACCAAAAAGATTGTGAACCGATTGATTGAGCAGAGTTTGACGAGAACAAGGCAGTAATTTTGATAGCACATAATAATGAGCTTGCCAATCGATCGCCGGATAGACTCCCACAGAGAGCAAAGTTAAGGATTTTACCCTTTCTGGATAACGACGCGCATACAGTAATCCTACTAATCCCCCCGTGCCGTGGCCGACTAAATGCAGCGGTCGCTCGCATTGTTTCAGGTAATCTTGTATTAATACCAAGGCAATATCAAGAGAAGCTGGCTGATCAAGAGATTGACAGTATTGCCAATCAGCGATCGCAACTTCCCTGGCTAAAAAATCCAACACCGGGCGATCAAAACGGCGAAAACTGGGGTTAACATTAATCCAAACTGCATCAGGTAATCGAGACATAATAATCAAGGATATAGGGGATTTTTCAGTAAACAGTAATCAGTAATCGGTGAAAAGAAAGCTGCGAACTAGCCACTTAATACTATTCACTGGTAACTGGTAACTGATAACTGATAACTGATAACTGATAACTGATTGATAGCTAACTAAACGCCAAATTCGCCCTTAAGTCCCGCGACCCAGGTTTTGATCCGTTGTTCAGTTAAATCGGATTGGTTGTCTTCATCGAGGGCTAAACCGACAAATTTGCCATTTTTTAGGGCTTTCGACTCGTTAAAATCGTAACCTTCTGTCGGCCAGTAACCGACGGTTTTACCCCCTAGGGAGGCGATTTTTTCTTCCAGTATCCCCAGAGCATCTTGAAAGTTATCCGCATAACCGATTTGATCCCCCATCCCGAAATAAGCGACCTTTTTGGAGACGAAATCAATGTCATCCAATTCATCGTAAAAACCCTCCCAATCGCTTTGTAATTCGCCGATATTCCATGTGGGACAACCGATAATCAGGGCATCGTAGGGGGCAAAATCCTCGGTAGAAGCGGAGGAGATATCGTGTAATTCTACAATTGCCTCACCTCCAAATTCTTTCTGAATCATTTCCGCCACCGTTTCGGTTTTGCCGGTTTGCGTGCCAAAAAATAAGCCAATTTTTGCCATAAAATTTGTCCTTGTTGCGAAATAAGTGAGTTTAACTCTTAATTCTCCTTGATAGGGAATAAAGCCCCTGATTACAGTTTTCGGCCTCTGAAACTGGCATTTCCTGCCGGCAAGAACTACAGTACCAATAAGAGCGAGAGCGTCCAATGTGATGCAGCAATTTGGTGTTACAACAGGTACAGTAAGGCATAAGGGACAGTTAGAAAGATTGATCAGCGGGGAAAATTAGGAAAATCGATAATTTATCCTAATTTTCCTCAAAAAAACTAGGCTTCTATCGCATTTAAGGCTTTTTCTACTCGTTTAAAGTCAAAACCCATCGCGCGTAAAGCGTGCCAGAGATGACCTTGTAAAAAGAAGAAAGCGAGAAAAAAGTGGGCATTAGCTAACCAACAGCGCGCCGTATGTACTCCAAAGGGCAATTTCACCGTGTCGGCAAAGTAGGGAGCAATTCCTAACTTCACTTCTAAAATTGGCCCGTAAAATTCGACTGGATAAGCGAGGGTATTTACCCCACAGAAATAGGCGGCCACGAAACCAGCGAGGGCAATTCCGCCCAAAGAATAGGATAAAATGGCTTCTCCAGAGAAAATCAGCACATTTCTCGCCCATTTGAGCGGGGGAACGATAATATGCCAGATACCGCCCCCAATTAACATTAAACCGACGTAGATATGACCACCGACTAAATCTTCGAGATTGTCCACAGTAGCGAAGTGGGTTTGATAGCCATAGATAACCCAAGGATCGAGGGTTGGTTCACTAACGACTCGGACAGCGCCGATAGTTGCGTCGTATAATCCCCCCCAGTACATAGCTTTGGCCACTAATAATAATGCAGCTATACCTAAAAAGAGCAGGTGATGACCGAGAATAACTCCTAATTGTCGGGGTTCACTCCAATCGAAATGGAATTTTTTCCCTGGACCGGAGGAATCTTTCAGGGTTTCTGGGACTCTTAACAGGTGAAATAAGGCTCCTGCTCCCAAAACTGCCGAAGAAATCAGATGAATTGAGCCAATCACGAAAAAGGGATAGATATCGATGATTTGCCCCTTTTCTCCGACTCCAAAGCCTAAAGTGGCCAGGTGCGGCAGTAAAATTAAGCCCTGTTCTGCCATGGCTATATCGGGGCGATACTGGGAAATTTCAAATAAGGTGAAGGCTCCTGCCCAAAAAGCGATTAAAGCAGCTTGAGCAACGTGAGCAACGATAAATAAGCCTGATTTATCGGCAAAACGGGCATTTCCTGCCCACCAGTCGTATTCGATCTGAGGATTATCGTAGGTCTGCATGGCATCTTTTAACGGAAATAGAACCAAGCTTATTGATAATTATATGCAATAAGCTTTAAGTCTTAGTCTAGAATAATTCTCAATAAAGTCAAGTTAAGAATTGTTACAGTTGCTCGGTATCCTTTGATGCCTCAGTATTTTTAGCCTGATCAGCCTTTGACAATCAAGGCTTTTCAGCATGAATCTTGGATCGCAGCTAGAGTAATCGCCTCAAATAATTGAGAATAATTACTAATTAATTTTTAACGAAGACTAGAGGATAATTAGCTTGTCATCACTTAAACAAGCCTATAATTAGGCATTAAAGAGCATATTTAAGCTTATTTACGCTTTTTATTTCATTTTTAACCTGAAATATCTTTTTTATTCGATAAAATACCCGCTGGTGCCACTCGCCTCCCTGTCGGTTGTGGTAAGCTGTACTGAATTTAAACTGCGTCAGAGTCTCTGAGCGCCCATTTATAGGGATTGCAGCCTCTGGATTTTCCTTTCTCCCCCCTCCCCAGTTCTGAAAAGATACTTAATAGAGCCGTAGATTAATAACATTGTCGTTAAAGTCATGGCCATAATTAGGGGAGCGATTTTGGCTAACCAGAAAGCCACGAAGATTATGCCGATTCCGTCAGCGAGTAAGATGGGTAAACGTGGCCCTATGCCATGGTCAATGATTTTTTCCGTGCTTGGCTGCAGTTGAATTTTGGCTAAACAATGAAACCAAATTTGACTGACTAAAACTATTAAAGCTCCCCATCCTATCCAGAGGGCAGCCAGATAAAAGCCCGATAATTCTAAAACAATTGTACTAACTGTGACCATAAAAAAGCGATCGAGGCGAGGATCGCTGGTTTTTTGCTGAAATTGGGCAATTTCTGCCAAGTCCACCGCTGCCATGCGTGCCTGTTCAATACACATCACCAGGGTACCTAGGGCAAGAATAGCAGCGGATAGGTTTTCCGGTGAGAAGATTTGGGAGATTATGCCTAAACTAGCCGGAAAAAACAGTAAAAAAAGGATCGTTCGTCTCATCTATTCGCGGTGGGGTCGGATTAAGATAAGAAATGCTCTTGACTTGATCATTTCTGTAATGTCTTGTTTGCCTCCTTTTCAAAATGCTCTCCTTCTCACCCAAGCTTTAACCCATCGTTCCTATGTTAATGAACAGTCCGAATTGACGGAAAATAACGAGCGCCTAGAATTTTTGGGCGACGCGATTTTGGCTTTTTTGGTGGGCGAACTATTGTATCAAAAATATCCCGCCATGAACGAGGCCGAATTAACCCGTTTGCGGTCAAATTTGGTCAAAGAAGAACAATTAGCGCAATTGGGCATTGAAATCGGCCTGGGAGAGTTAATGCGTTTGGGTAAGGGAGCAATTAAAGATCGGGGGCGATCGAATCCTACCCTATTAGCGGACACTTTTGAAGCGATAATTGGGGCTTATTATCTAGATTCGGGGTTAAATGCGGTTAAAAACTATCTGCACGGGCTTTTTATCCCTGTTGCCTCTCATTTAGTCTCTCAACAATCGGAATCGCCATCTTTTATCGATGCTAAAAATCTCTTTCAACAGTGGGCGCTGGCTAATTTCGCCTCTAATCCAGAATATGCGATCATCGATGTTACCGGACCGCCCCACGCTAGG
>NZ_JADBVM010000015.1:0-7546 GCF_020244875.1 Microcystis sp. M44BS1 | reverse complement strand
TCGAGGGAATCAACAATAAACTTAAACTAATAAAACGGAGAGGCTATGGCTTTAGAAACTTTCGTAATTTTTGGGTTAGAAGTATGTTATCTTGGCATCTTGTCTGTTGATTTAGCATAAAGAGTAACGAAGAGCCCAAATCCTCTAAGTCTTCTAAGATTTCTTTAATTTTTATAAACTCCTCATAAGTTAAAACAGCAAATTCTTTTTTGCCATTTTTGATTAAGAATTCAGGATGTAATTCAATCATTGTTTTCTCCTTAATTTAATTGTAGATATTTTGTCGATGTTTAATGTTGAGATGAGGCAAGACCCCCCAGGGGGGAGAGATTTAGCTAATCCAACCATAAGCGGTTAAGATGCGTCTTAGCTTAGTGTGATCGGGTAATAGGACAAAATTAACTTCTTGGTTAACACAGACACCCATGCACTCATACAAGAGCCGAAGAGCCAACTAATAGATGATTTCCTGACCTAAGATCACATTTTATTCTTTTTTCCACTTCCATCTAAAAATTAAGAAAAAAGCCAAACACTCGGTTATACCATAAAAAACTATGCAAGAAGTCCACTATCTAAATTACTCGTTAAGACTGCAAGAGAGAAGGGAGCAGGGAGAGGAAGCTCGAACATTTGTACTAAAGCTTCCAATACACATAATTTCTAAGTGCGAGTAGAGAATCACTAATTCTACCCGTGTCCCCAAAGGCATGGTATTCCCTCAACCCCGTTAAGCTTTTTTCACGAAAATAACGTCTTTTTCGACCTTGACTTGATAGGTGGTTAGATTGCGTTTTGGGGGTTTATTCGTGACCACCCCAGTGGCGGTAAATTTTCCCGGATGGCAGGGACAAGCTAAAATCTGTGCGCCAGTATTCCATTTCACCGTACAGCCTTCATGGGTACAAGTCGGGTTTACTGCACTGATCTTTTTCGTATTTTTCTCCCAGATTAGGAGCAAGGAGCCGACTGGGGATTTTTTATCCAGAAAACTGCCTTTGACTTCCAATTCTTTGAGGGTAATGCCCGTCACTTTCACAAAGCCATCCGCCGCTTGGGCCGGGGTCATCTCTTGGTCGGTAGCCGTCCCTAGGATTTCTGGGGCGCAGGCCATGGCTCCGCCAACACCAACGAGGGCAACAAATTCACGACGATTCATGGGATTAGGTTTTTTCCAACAGTAACGTTAACTTTCACTGTACCGTAGAAGCTCTTTCCATTCAATTAACTTCTAAGTGCGAGTAGAGAGGGCCAGTAAGCAAACGCCTGACATTGATTATTATTCATTCTTAATTCTCCTGACGACCGACTCCTGACTCCTAACCCTAACAACAATTTTTAGTTTTCACAAGACTCCTAATGAATCCCCTCGTCAATTATTTTCGCAACCTGCAAGAAATCCACTCCTCCCAAGCAGCAGTAAAAGAAACCTCCTACTACGGCACTCTCGAAACTCTCCTTAACGAAATCGGTAAAACCCTAAAACCGCAAGTTGGGTTTCATGCTTCAACCCAACCTACGTTCTAGGAAGTCACTTTTATGGTTTATTCTCCGCTTGGGTATTATGGCACAAGGAAAACCTCAATCGCGAGGATAAGTTCGATTGGAAATCCGCAGCCCACCATCTCCAGGTTCCCATGTTAGCGATCCTATTTGAGCGGATCGCCGCACCGAGTAAGTTAAAATCTTTGGGATTAGTAGAAGTTTTGAACTGGACCGGTGCAGCTTTAAATCGAGTGCGACGAGAGGAATTTTTTCGTCAATTCGATGAGGGACAAGCGGTACAGTATTTCTATGAACCATTTTTGCAAGCTTTTGATCCTGATTTACGCAAAGAATTGGGAGTTTGGTACACTCCTCCGTCCTCCGTCCTCCGTGGTAGTTAAAGGTTTTCAAACCTTTATATGTATCTTTAACGCCTTTTTCCGCCGTATCTTTAGCCGCAGCAACCCCACCACCAGTCAACGCGGTGACAATCAGAGAAATTGGTTCTATTGTTTGATACTCCCAATAAAATATTGCTGACTAAATCTTAGATCAAAACAATTTTTAATAGTAAGCTAAGACGCATTTTAACCGCCTATCCTTAGATTAGCTGAATCTCCCCCGCCCCCCAACCCCCCCCGACATCGGGGGGCAAGGTAGGATGTTGTCTCTTGCCTTATCTCAACAAGCAATTTAAATTCGCGGGCAGCGGATCATTAACTCCCAATCCAACTTTAAAAACCCGCTCCCTGATCTCCACTTCCCGCCCTCCTATACCTTGATTCTTCAACCTCAGCGATCGCCTACCCCCCTTGATTGTAAAGATTTGTTTAGCTTGACCAGAGGTTGATAGTGCATAGGCTAGAATGAATTTCAAATGGATTCAAAATGAATTTTAAATGAATTCAGGATGAGCCAATCTGGTGAACTGTCGTATTTTAATCATGGAGTTGCCATTTTGTGAGTAAGAAATGGTTCGCAGATAACAGTTTGTCGATCGGGCGGACTCCTCTAGTGCGTCTTAATCGAGTCGTTGGCAACAATCACACCACGGTTCTGGCCAAGATTGAAGGTCGCAATCCAGCCTATTCAGTCAAATGTCGTATTGGTGCGGCCATGATCTGGGATGCGGAACAACGGGGATTATTGGGGCCGGGCAAAGAACTGGTTGAACCCACCAGTGGCAATACAGGCATTGCCCTAGCCTTTGTAGCCGCCGCTAAGGGGATTCCCCTAACCCTGACCATGCCAGAAACCATGAGCCTGGAGCGGCGCAAACTGTTGCTCGCCTATGGAGCCAATCTGGTGTTAACAGAAGGGACTAAGGGCATGACCGGAGCAGTGGCAAAGGCAGAGGAAATTGCCGCGTCTAATCCCGATCGCTATGTGTTGTTGCAACAGTTCCGCAATGCTGCCAATCCCCGCATCCATGAGGAAACCACCGGCCCCGAAATTTGGCAGGACACAGATGGGGCGATCGATATTCTCGTGTCGGGTGTGGGAACGGGCGGAACCATTACGGGAGTTTCGCGCTACATCAAAAAAACCCAAGGAAAACCGATTTTATCGGTAGCAGTGGAGCCAGAAGCCAGCCCCATACTATCCCAAGCTAGGGCAGGTCAGCCCTTAAAGTCTGGCCCTCACAAAATTCAGGGCATTGGGGCGGGGTTTGTTCCCGACGTTCTGGATTTATCCCTCGTGGATGGGATTGAAACCGTTGCCAACGAAGAGGCCATTCTTTATGCCCAACGATTGGCCAAGGAAGAAGGGATTATCTCCGGCATTTCCTGCGGTGCCGCCGCCGCCGTCGCCGCTCGCTTGGCACAACAATCCGAACACCAAGGCAAAACCATAGTCGTGATTTTGCCAGATTCCGGGGAACGGTACTTGAGTTCCATCCTGTTCCAAGGGGTATTTAATGAGCAAGGGTTAGTGGCATGACGAGCGAGCATCCGAGCAGTTCCAGCGCTCTCTCCCAACCGACCTTGTCCTTGGATCTCGATGAAATTATCGCTCAATTGTCCAAACCTCGTGGCGAGTCGTTCCACAGTTGGTCTCAATCACGAAGCCATTTCCCTTTACCCTCCCGTGAGGCCTTATTTCGGATTGTCGATCGACTGCGCGCCGTTCTCTTTCCCTATCACTTTGGCAATCCCGATTTAGGCGAAACATCCAGCCGCTATTTTATCGGTCATACCCTCAATGAAGTCTTGCAACTGCTGCATCACCAGGTTTGTCGTGAACAGTGGTTGCTGGGATCACAGTTGCACTTGGATGCAGACCGGATTGAGACTCACGCCCAAGGGACGGTACAAGCCTTTGCCACTCAATTACCCCATCTGAAAGCTCTGCTGGAAACCGATATCACCGCGGCCTATCGAGGTGATCCGGCGGCCAGAAATTTAGATGAAGTGTTGTTTTGTTACCCCGGGGTAACGGCAATCACTTATCACCGCATTGCCCATGCCCTGTATCGGTTGGACTCTCCCTTGTTGGCGCGGATTGTTAGTGAAATTGGCCATTCCTTAACGGGGATTGACATTCACCCCGGCGCGTCGATTGGCAATAGCTTCTTTATCGATCATGGGACGGGGGTTGTGATTGGGGCAACCACGGTGATTGGCGATCGCGTGCGTCTTTACCAAGCGGTCACGCTCGGGGCGAAAAGCTTTCCCCGGGACGAATCGGGCGGTTTGATCAAAGGTCAAGCCCGTCATCCGATTATTGAAGATGATGTGGTGATTTACTCAGGTGCAACGATTCTCGGTCGGGTAACTATCGGTCGGGGCGCCACCATCGGTGGAAATGTTTGGTTAACCCGCAGTGTGCCGCCGGGGGGTTTTGTCTCCCAGGCGCAACTACGACAGGAAATGTTTGATGACGGCTCTGGAATTTGAGGGGCTGTCCGGGCTGTGATTGTTCGGCCATAACAGTCGCTTTGTTACTTTTTTTTTGAATTGGAGGATTTAACTCAATGACCTATACCCAAGATCATGAATTGCAACTGGCTTTGGGAGATGCTGCCGCTCGGCAGTTAGCCAATGCCACGAAGACCGTTCCTCAGTTATTGACCATTTCACCCCGGTGGTTCGTTCGCCTCTTGCATTGGCTACCCGTTGAAGCGGGGATTTATCGTCTCAATAAAGTCAGGGATGCTTCCCGGGTTGAGGTGGCCTGCTCTGAACGAGACGAGCGGGAGCTGCCCGAAACCTTTGTGGATTACGAAGAGACCCCCCGGGAGTATTTCTTGAGTGCGGTGAATACGGTACTGGATGTTCACACTCGCGTGTCCGATCTCTACAGCAGTCCCCACGATCAGATCCATGAACAATTGCGGCTGACGATCGAAACCCTGAAGGAACGTCAAGAAAATGAGTTGATCAACAACCATGAGTACGGATTGCTGAACAATATTGTTGATTCCCAGAAAGTACAACCTCGCAATGGTGCGCCCACGCCAGACGATTTGGATGAGTTGCTGGTGAAGGTGTGGAAGGAACCGGCATTTTTCCTCGCCCATCCTAAAGCGATCGCCGCCTTTGGCCGAGAAGCAACCCGACGGGGTGTACCCCCTGCCACGGTGTCATTATTCGGGTCTCAGTTTATTACCTGGCGGGGCGTGCCTTTGATTCCTTCCGATAAGTTGGCTGTGAATGAACAAGGCAAAACCAATATTTTGTTATTGCGGGTAGGAGAAAGCCGTCAAGGGGTGGTCGGTCTCTATCAGCCCAATTTACCCGGTCAACAGGGAGTTGGCTTGTCGGTGCGATTTATGGGGATTAGTCGCAAGGCGATCGCCTCTTACCTAGTCTCCCTCTACTGTTCGTTGGCAGTGTTGACCGACGATGCGGCGGCCGTACTGGAGAACGTTGATGTTAACCAATACCACATCTACGACTATGACTAACCCTGAACTGATCCCTGAAAAGGTGGGGGGGAATCTACCCGCTCTATCCCCGCCCACCACTGCCCCAACTGAGGTCGAGAATATTTCTCTTAACCCCTTATTTCAACCTGACCTTCTTGAGCATCTCGCCCAGACGATAATTCAAGAACTACAACGGCACGACCTTAAGGCCGGGGCGGCGAAGGGGTTGAGTACAGTTCGGGATGATCTGGTGCCATCCGCCGCGGCGATTCCCCCCCATCTGGACTTGCCAGCTACCCCCGCAACCTCCCTGGCTGCTGTGGGCGAACGGCCTACAGTTCCCTTCGACGTAGCTCAGGGTAAACCCTTCGCTGTACCCTTAGCAACCTCCCCTTTCTACTTCATTGAAGAGTTAGAAACAAAAATCCCCGACATTCCGGCGGTAGTGGCCAAACCGGGCCAGCTTGTTCAAGTACCGGGGATCGATCCCCTTTTTGTCCCCCATGCCAGCGGGCGAAGCGTTCAAAGACCTAGCTTCTTTGATGTTCATACCATTCGCCTGGATTTTCCCATCCTGCAAGAACGGGTGAATGGCAAACCGCTGATCTGGTTCGACAATGCCGCAACAACTCAAAAGCCCCAAGCAGTCATCGATCGCCTCGTTCATTTCTACAGCCATGAAAATTCCAATGTGCATCGTGCCGCCCATGAACTAGCGGCCCGCTCCACAGATGCTTACGAAGCGGCCAGAGAAACGGTACGCCGTTTTCTCAATGCCTCATCTGTCAACGAAATCATTTTCGTGCGGGGAACAACGGAAGGCATTAATCTGGTGGCAAAAAGCTGGGGACAACAAACCCTACAAGCGGGGGATGAGATTGTCCTCACCCATCTAGAACACCATGCCAATATTGTGCCTTGGCAGCAACTAGCCGCCCAAACGGGAGCAAAATTGCGGGTTGTCCCTGTGGATGACCACGGGCAGATTTTACTGGCAGAGTACCAACAGTTACTCAACTCCCGCACAAAACTGGTGGCTTTTTCCCATGTTTCCAATGCCTTGGGAACCATTACCCCGGCTAAACAAATTATTGACTTAGCCCATCGGGTCGGAGCCAAAGTCTTGTTAGATGGCGCTCAATCGGTTTCCCACATTCCGATCGATGTTCAACAATTAGGGTGTGATTGGTTCGTCTTTTCCGGACATAAAGTCTTTGGTCCCACAGGGATCGGGGTACTTTATGGTCAAGAAGACCTGTTGAATGCCACGGTTCCCTGGCAAAGCGGCGGCAACATGATCGTGGATGTGACGTTTGAGCGCACCGTGTATCAGGCGGCTCCCACTCGTTTTGAGGCTGGAACGGGCAATATTGCCGATGCCGTTGGCTTAGGGACGGCCTTGGATTATGTTCAGCAGATTGGTTTGACCACCATTGCCAATTATGAGCATGAACTTCTGGAGTACGCCACTGCGGGACTGACAACCATCCCGGGCCTGCGTTTGATTGGGACGGCAGCCGATAAGGCTGCCGTGCTTTCCTTTGTGCTGGAGGGATTTGATGTGGAAGTCATCGGACAGGCCCTGAATCGGGAAGGGATTGCCGTGCGGGCAGGCCATCACTGCGCTCAACCCATTCTGCGACGCTTTGGTCTAGAGGCAACGGTGCGCCCTTCCTTGGCTTTCTACAATACTAAGGCCGAGGTGGATGCGCTGGTGGCCGCGTTGGAACGTCTGCAACGCCAATAAACTGACGGTCATAGGTGGGGCAGCTTGTACACCTATTCCAGTTCCCCCTAAACTGCCACCTATTTAAAATAGACCTCCTGCATAATTTTTTTATGGTATAACAGGAGGTTTTGCTTTTTTCTCAATTTTTAGATGGAAGTAGACCTCGACCTAATTTAATTAAATCACAATAATAGGATATAATAAAACAAATAGTGACTCAAAAAAAGCCATGAAAAACTACACCTAGGAATACATTCAAAAATATCCGAAACAAACTAAAAGACTATTAGGGATTGACTACCAACAACTAGAACAACTGATGGCCCTTGGAAAACTTATACATCGGAAAAACCAATCAGAAATCGAAAAAACCAAAATTAGGATTAATCAACCAGGAAGCGGAACACCTCCTAAATTATCAGAAGAGGAACAAATTGTTCTAATGTTGGTTTATTTAAGACATC
>NZ_JADBVM010000149.1:0-31082 GCF_020244875.1 Microcystis sp. M44BS1 | reverse complement strand
CATAATACAGTGAGTTCTTTTCTTCTTCCGTGAATTCTAGGTTAATCATGTTTTTAATGAGTGCTTTGCTTCTAATTATGACTCTTAAACTATATTATTGTCCTTGAGTAAAAAATGCAAGTTGCAGCCGTGCAAAGTATAGTCAGTGCGGCAATAGAAGCCGTTGGTGCAGAACAAACAGAAGCCCAAGAAAGCCAAATGCGCCGTACTTTGAGTAGTTTCCTCAACCGCATCTACTACGATTTACGCAATTTAGGGCAAACTTCCCAAGACCGCGCCCTCAATTTTGCCGCGACTAACGCTTTCCAAGCAGCGCAAACTTTTTCTGAGGCTGTGGGTGCAGGGATGGAACTCGATAGTATTAATGTTTCTAAGAGTCCTTTTTGTCGGCTGGATAGCGATTGCTGGGACGTACAGTTAAAATTCTTTGACCCAGAAAATAGCCGCCGCGCTCGTAAAATCTTCCGGTTTACAATAGATGTGAGTGACTTAATTCCTGTTACTTTGGGCGAAGTGCGTTCCTGGTCTTCTCCTTATTAGTCCTCTCCCCTGCGCTGACTTCTGACTTCAAGTACGGGGGAAGCATTCGGATAGGAAATCTAAGGTTTCAGCGATAGGTTATGCCAGAATGCTTCGCCTCTACCCCCATTATTTACCCGAAAACAACCATGAGACTTCCCAAACAATCTGCTCCCGTCAAACGTCCCCATTTTATTCATCCCCATGAATGCGTCGATATTATTCACGGTGATGGGGAAGATTTAGTAGCTATCCTGATGAAGTTAGTTCATGGAGCTAACTACAATGATACGGCTCAGTTTCAATATCCTCACTATGGCTATCTGAAAATGTCCTCTTTTGGCGGTTTTCGTTATTAGTATCGACTTCTAAAACCTAGTAAAAAACACTGGAGGAAATCAAACAATGGCTAGTAAACCTAAAGGTGCGCCAGAATCAACACCCGCTGCTGCGAATGTTGACCAACCAACCACAGAAAAACCCAAGATTGAGCAACCAGAAACAACTCAACCTAAAGCTAAATATATTCCCGCCACTGGTTTAGAAGATTACGGACGTTGGAAATTGATGTTCCAAGACCGCAAAGCGAATCCCAATGATCCGCCTTTTCGCCGCGGTCGCATCTGGTGTTAGACACCTTCCCTTAATCTTCAGGTTCTATCCCCAAGGCCCTTAACTGTTCCGCTAGGCGATCGGCTCGTTGTCGTTCCTGTTCGGCTCGTTGTCGTTCCTGTTGAGTAGATTCCTGGGAAGTTAACAACAAGTTACCTTCCGCATCCCACCAGCGAAGCCAGGGAAAGAACTGATTTTGGTATTCCCCTTGCCAAATTCCTAACTCTACCTTTAAAGGAACAATGGGATAATGACCGCGCTGATTAGGAGTCATTTTTTGGTAACGACCATTAACTAACTGGTACATCTCGATCTGGGCCTTGTTAACTTCATAAATTCCATAAAAAGGAATTTGAATCGCTCGCTCATAGACCCAAAATTTACCCTTAACAGGCGTTTTATCCCGTTCTTCTTCACCATTACCAGAGACAAATTCTAAGGCAATAACCGGTTCAATGGTTTCTTTCCACATCACAAAAGAACGGCGAACTTGACCATCAATAGTCGTGGGGACATGGGGAACATAAAACCAATCGGGAGCAACAGCACCCTTTTCTAGGGATTCTGGATACTCTGGCAATCGCCAATAAATCCCACAATCTCGACCCAGACAGTAATTACCGTCAGGATGTAATTGCTCTAAAAGGGGTGTAATAGTATCCGTTAAAAGGTCTGCTTGGGGAGGTTCTTGATAGTTTTTCACAAAACTTCCATCTTGATCGGGGAGTTGGGTGTGGTCGGGTAAATGGGAAGCGCAATACACCGTGGTCGAAGGTTCCTGAATTGTGGTTGAGGATTGTACCGTTTGGGTCATTGAACTCATCTTTAATTCCCCTATTTTTGTTATCTAGCTTTTATTCTATAACTGTTCTTGAAAACCTGCAAAAACTATGCCTGATCTCAATGCTATCCCCGGAATGACCGCTCTTCGCTCCCAGACAAAAGGCGATCCACGCATCAAAATCGCCGTTCTTGATGGACCAATTGATTTAGACCGCGCCTGTTTCCAATCAGCAAATATTACCCGACTTGATCCCTATTGGTCGGAAGAATTTCCCATCGATCCGCAACACTTACAAGCCTTTTTAGATGTAGAAAAAAGTGGCAAAAGTGATGAAGAAAAAGGTGATATGTTGAAAGAAGCGATTCCCGATGAAAACATCCTCCACAGTTTGCATTTGCGCTTCCATGCTAACCATATTATCAGCACTATTTGTGGACAGCCAGATTCACCAGTAGAAGGGATTGCTCCTAACGCTACTGTAATTAATATTCCCATCGCCTATAGCAACGATGATTTTATTAATCCTCTCAATCTTTCCCGAGCAATTAGTACCGCGATTGAACAGGGAGTGAATATTATTCATTGTGCCGCTTGTCATCCAACTCAAAGCGGATTAGCGCACGAATTTATTGATAAAGCAATTCGTCAAGCTCAAGCTAATAATATCCTGGTGATTGCCCCCGGAGGTAATGATAAAGGAGAGTGTTGGTGTGTTCCGGCGGTGTTAGAAAATGTCCTGACCGTAGGAGCGATGAAAGATACGGGAGAGCCATTTAAATTTAGTAATTTTGGCGGTAAATATGCAACTCAAGGGATTCTCGCTCCAGGCGAAAATATTTTAGGCGCTCAACCCGCAACCGATGACCCCATCCGTAAAAAAGGGACTAGCTGTGCCGCTCCCATTGTGACAGGAACAGCCGCTTTATTGATGAGTTTACAATTAGAACAGGGTTTATCTCCTGATGCTGAAGCAGTAAGGGCCGCTTTGATTAATAGTGCCATCCCTTGCGATCCTAAGGAAGTAGAAGAACCGGAACGCTGTTTATTAGGAAAAATCAATATTGCGGGTGCTTATGAACTCTTGACAGGTGAACCTTTAAAAGAAGTAGAGAAGCAGGGGAAAGAGGAAACAGCGGAGAAAGAAGCAGGGGAACAATTGCCGGTTACTCTAGTATCCCCCCAAAGTCCTGTAATTACAGCGATTTCTAACTTAAATAATCTTGAAAATGGGATGATTCCTAGTAATGTTACTGAAAATTCAACTTCAGTAACTATTAGCGAAAAGCAACAAATATCTAATACTATTGTTCCTAGTAATATTACTCCTAGTCAACGTTCAAACCTCGTTTATGTGTTAGGAACTTTAGGTTATGATTTCGGCACAGAAGCGCGTCGGGACACCTTTAAACAGTTAATGCCAAGCATCACAATAGATAATCTTGAATTACCATCCAATCCCTACGATGCACGGCAAATGGTAGATTATTTAGAAAGTAATTTATCAGAAACTAAGTCTTTAATTTGGACAGTCAATTTAGAACTAACTCCCATCTATGCAATTAAACCCGTGGGAGCTTTTGCCGCCGAGATTTATCAAGTCATGCAATATATGTTAGCGGGTCAAATATTGCCAGAAGCAGACGAAGATTATGTGGAAAGAGTGAGTATCCCCGGTCTTCTTACTGAAGAAACCGTGAGACTTTTTTCCGGTCAAATTGTTCCGGTAATCAAGGTTAATAGTCCGCGAGGAATGTATGGCTGGAAAGTTAATACTTTGATTGAATCAGCTATAGAAACTGTTCGCACGGAACATGAAATCGCCGATGAAGCGAGGATGCGGCGTTCTCTAACCAGTTTCTTAAATCGCATTTATTATGACTTACGCAACGTCGGACAAATCGCCCGCGATCGCGCCTTAAATTTTGCCGCTACTAACGCCTTTCAAGCGGTACAAACCTTCTCCCAAGCAGTAGCAATGGGAATGGAATTACACAGTATTGAAGTGGAAAAAAGTCCCTTCTGTCGCTACGGAAGTGAATGCTGGGATGTGAAATTAAAATTCTTTGATCCCGAAAATGGTCTGCGCGCTAAACGAGTTTTTCGCTTTACTATTGATGTCAGCGATCGCACCCCTGTAACCTTAGGAGAAGTGCGTTCTTGGGCTGTTTCTAAGT
This sequence comes from Microcystis sp. M44BS1, assembly GCF_020244875.1. Taxonomy (NCBI): domain Bacteria; kingdom Bacillati; phylum Cyanobacteriota; class Cyanophyceae; order Chroococcales; family Microcystaceae; genus Microcystis; species Microcystis sp. M44BS1. The sequence goes on along the minus strand of NZ_JADBVM010000149.1, from coordinate 26,993 downwards.
GAGGTTTTAGCTTAGGATCAACTTACCAATATTGAAAAAAGCAATAAGCGATCGCTATTAACTGTGCTGGAAATTTGTCAAGATTAAATTTAACAAACTTAACATCTGAGTCAGATGAACGTAGAACGTAGGTTGGGTTGAAGCATGAAACCCAACGCCTGCTCATGTTACGCTACCGCTAACCCATCCTACAAATAATTGTGCCTCCCTACTTAAATTTAACAAACTTAACATCTGAGTCAGCAGCGAGAGTGTAAGTCGGGATTAGCAATTCTCGCTGGCACTAGCGATCGCTGTTGCCCCGAGAGCAGCGGGAGTAATTGCCCGAATTTTTAGCCCACAGAGACGAGGTATTTTTTGAGCATTCATTGCGAAATTTGTCAAATTATTTAAGAAATGTGAAGGAGCGCAAAGGAAAATTAAAAGAAGGGAAGATATAGATGTTGGGGAGAATACTAAGTGCTAATCTAGGGTTATCCCATCTATTCCGAGGTTAACCGTCCCACAGGAGAAACAATCACCGGATTCCCTTGCTGGCGGCGAAAATCGGTTTCTTTAAATAAAAGTTAACAGAACTTCGCACTTCTGTTAAGAAAAGGTTTACAGAAACTTGTTAGAATAGAGGTAGATAAATCCAGTTGCAAATAGGCGCTCGACCCGATGAATTTTCCGCGCGATCCGACAAAAAAAAGAGAACGAGAACACCGACAATATCTAGACTGTGACCTCTAATTGACTTTCACTCAACAGCGCGATCGAGCAGTTTTTTGAGGATTAAATTCCTAGCATCAACACCCCTTAAAAATAGTTGATGTGGGCAGTCCATAGCAAAATTTTTAGATGGAGTAGTGAGTATGAAGCTATTGATTCAGGGCAATAATATCGCTGTCACCGAACCTATTCATGATTATGTGGAACAAAAGCTGGAGAAAGCGGTGAAACATTTTAACGGCATAACCACAAAAGTCGATGTTCACCTCTCCGTGGAAAAGAATGCGCGCATTCCCGATCGCCACAAGGCAGAAGTAACGGTTTATGCTAATGGAACAGTGATTCGCGCTCAAGAAGGAAGCGAAAATTTGTACGCAAGTATTGATTTAGTTTCTGATAAAATCGCTCGTCAACTCCGCAAGTATAAAGAAAGACTGGTGGATCATCGCACCAACGCCACCGTTAAAACTAGCGAGGTGGTGCAAGAGAAACCCTTAGATGATAACCTAATTGGCGATCGCACTCCCGAATTACCTGCGGAAGTAGTGCGGATGAAATACTTTGCCATGCCACCGATGACTATTGAGGAAGCACTAACACAATTGCAATTAGTCGATCACGATTTCTATATGTTCTGCAACAAAGACACGAACGAAATCAATGTTATCTATCAACGCAATCACGGCGGTTTTGGTGTTATTCAACCCCGTCCCGTCAACCTAAATGGCAAAGAATCCAATTAACAGTTAGCGACTACAAATAAAACAAAAGACTGGAGAAATTCTCCAGTCTTTTTCTCATCTAACCAAGATTAACTTTAACCACTTTATTTTTTTCTGCCACCGCTTTCGGGAGGGTGAGATAAAGAATACCGTCTTGATAGTTAGCGGTAACTTGGCTATTTTGCACCTCCACTGGTAGGGTAATCAAGCGACTAAATTTACCATAATAAAACTCGCTGTTTTCTACCTCGGCAGGGCATTCACGTTGCCCGTTAATAGCCACCATTTGCTTGCTAACCTCCACATCGATATCTTTAATATCCATGCCGGGTAATTCGATTTTTAATTCCACGGAATCCTCGTTAACAGAGATTTCCACCGGGGGACGAGACACCAAGGAAGTTGTCGGTAATACTTCTTGAAAAAGTTGATCGATTTGACGTTGAACAGAATTAATTTCGAGGAAGGGAGAATAAAGAGTGAAAGCCATAGTAATAATTTCCTTGAGAGGTTTTCTCTGACTGCGATTACCTCTATCTTAAGCAACTAACTTGACTTCCACAAGGCGGTTTTCAGGAAATAAAAAGTCGCAATAACCGATACAGTTTCAGTTATCAGTTATCAGTTATCAGTTATCAGTGGCAAGTGGGAAGTTGTGGGGTGTGGAGTGTGGGGTGTGGGGTGTGACCCCCCCAACCCCCCCGACATCGGGGGGGCAGGGGAGGTGGGGAGAATAAATAAAAATAATCTCCTATCGACCGTCTCCTGTCTCCTATCGACCGTCTCCTGTCTCCTATCTCCTGACGACCGCCTTCGTTATAACCATTGTTGTAATTCTGGCCAACCCAAACCCTGACGCACGATATCCGGTTGATCGCCGGTAAAATCAACAATGGTTGACACTTCCGAACCGGGAGCCGAACCATCTTCGATAATTAAATCAACGATATGATCGAGGGCATCGAATAACCTAGCGGTTTCTAACCCCTTGGTGGGAAAATCCCCCTCCTGATCGGGAAGATGGGCAGAACTAGAGATAATAGGATTTTCTAGGGTTTCGAGAATAGTGCGACAGATAACATGATCGGGAACCCGGATACCAGTGGTTTTCCGCTTCGGATTCATCACCACTTTCGGCACTAATTTAGTCGCCGGTAAGAGAAAAGTGTAGGGACCGGGTATAACTCGTCGCATAATTTTATAAGCATAATCGCTGACCACTGCGTACTCGGAAATATTCGACAAAGAAGAACAGAGAAACGTCAAGGGTTTATCATTAGATAGTTGCTTGATTTGGCGAACTCGTTCGACGGCGGATTTCACATTGAGATCGCAACCGATCGCATAGACGGTATCGGTAGGATAAAGCATAATTGCCCCATTTTTCAGGGCATGACAGATTTCTTGGATAGAACGTTGTTGGGGATTTTCCGGATGGAGAGAGTAAATAGTAGCCATGATAGCAAAATCGTCGCCTATTGGGATTGTCCCACGGGAATCGCCGGGGATATGTGTTTAGGGGCATTAGTAGATTTAGGAGTCCCCTTAGAATACCTGATTGCACAACTAAAAACTTTAGGAATCGAGGAGGAATATCAATTAAGGGCCGAAAAAGTGCATCGTCGCGGTCAAATTGCCACTAAGATTCACGTCGATGTCACTGCCGAGAAGTCCGCTGATCACCACCACCATCACCATCATACCCCCGCTCGCCATTTACCGGAGATTGAAAATTTAATTAAACAAGCAAATTTACCCCAGAAAGTCCAAGAATGGAGTGTAGCGGTTTTTCAACAACTTGCGATCGCAGAAGGGGCTGTTCACGGGATTGCACCGGAAAAAGTGCATTTTCACGAAGTCGGGGCAACCGATGCCATTATCGATATCGTCGGGACTTGTTTGGGTTTGGATTGGCTATCGGTGAGTGAATTATACTGTTCTTCTCTACCCACCGGCGGCGGTACAGTTCAGGCCGCCCATGGTCGTTTACCGGTTCCTGTGCCAGCAGTAGTACAATTGTTCAGTCAGCGACAAGTACCAATTTATAGTAATGGCATCGAAGCGGAGTTAGTAACACCCACGGGGGCAGCTATTGTGACAACTTTAGCTAAAAGTTTCGGTAAACCGCCGAAAATGCAGTTAGAAAAGGTCGGTTTAGGAGCAGGGACAAAAGATTTGCCGATTCCCAATCTTGTCCGACTTTGGTTAGGGAAAAAAGAATCAGAAAAGCTAGATGAAAGCGAAACTGTGGCAGTTTTAGAAACTCAAATTGATGACTTAAATCCGCAAGCGATCGCCTACTTAAGTGAGGCTTTATTACAAGTGGGTGCCTTGGATGTATTTAGTCAAGCAATTACTATGAAAAAATCTCGTTTGGGGATACTTTTGACAGTAATTTGTGCCTTGGATAAAATTGCTATTTGTGAAAATATGATCTTTCAGGAAACCACAACTTTAGGTATTAGAAGGACAATTCAAGAGCGATCGATCTTAAAAAGAGAGATACAATTGATCGATACTGTCTATGGACAAATTCGGCTAAAAGTTGCCTACAAAGAGTCAATTAATCAACCGATTACCGTACAACCAGAATACGAAGATTGTGCCGCAATTGCCCGTCAGCATCATCTACCTTGGCGATTTGTTCATCAAATGGCCTTAGCTATTTGGCAAGAAAAAAAGCAGTCTTGACAGCAGGGCAATTTTATCATAAAACTGGTATATCCATTTTTCAAAAGAACGTAGGTTGGGTTGAAGCATGAAACCCAACGCCCGCTCATGTTACGCTACCGTTAACCCATCCTACAAACAATTGTGCCTCCCTACTTATATCCATTTTTCAAAAGCTATTTCCAGGAAGATAATCCCAATTTAAAACCTGTTCTTGGCTAAAAGGACAATCAACAGGAAAAGTTTCTTTTGGTAAATTAGTTTCATTTACCGTCCCTCGCACTGCTTTTTGATAACATTCTGCGAAAATATCGGCTAAATAGGGTTTTAAGCTAGGACTATCCCTGAAAATAAACTCTAATTGTTCTCTTTGCTCATCAATGGTATTTATCCAGCTATTAGTCGGTTTTTCTGGTTGATATTGCCATTTAAGTAAGTGCATCAAGAGAACTTTTAAACGACTAAATACCTCCCGTCTATTATTACGTCCTATATCGGATATTTCTTCGATTAAGTTATCTAAATCGAGGGCTGCTAAATTGCACTTTTTTAAGTGATTTACGGTTTGCTCAATCCACAAATTAAAATCAGTTTCATAAAGCTGAGATAATTGATTTTTCATGTTGAAAATATCCCATTTAGAAGTCGGTGGTAACGCACCACTCTCTTAACTATAACCGCTGACGGGGAGGTAAGTAGTCGGACATAAGTTTTCGCTGCTGTATAAAGTTTTGTAAATAGGGTAGAAGGCTGTATGCAGCAGCGAAAACCGGCTATTTTACATTCCTTAACATAGTGTTGTTTATTTATGTCCGACTACTTACCAATTTTCAGTAGATAGCATCCGAGGGAACCTTGATTCCTTCTTAATTCTCGCTTTAGTCGTGCTTTGATGACATCCCAGCTGCCATTTGCCGTTGAGATAAATTTCCCTCTTGACCAAGTTGGTAGAGCAAGTTTCTTTGTTCTATGTTAAGATATTGGAGGCTTCGTTTTTGGATCTGATTTGTTGTTGTATTGATCAGACAGTACCTGATAATCCTTTTTCTGTCAACTCTTAAGGAGTCGTGCGTTTCATTTTTGAATTGGCAATATTAGGAGGGATAAAAATTATGGTTAATTATCTCACTCAAGAAGAGAAATTACTAGCAGCCGAAGAAGAAAAGTATCTAGAGGAAGAAGATGATGTGGATTTTCCTCCTATAGATATTATTGCTTACAATGAGCAGCGTTCCTGCTCTGATCTAGTTAGAATGTATCAAAAAAAACAATTGGTTATCGATCCAGATTTTCAAAGAGATATGGTGTGGACTGATCCACAACAAACTCGTTTTATTGATAGTTTAATGAAACAGTTACCGATTCCTAGTATGTGTATTAGTCTTGAATATAAGACAGATAAACGCTATATCATCGATGGATTACAACGAATTAGTACCATCGTCAAATTTTTAACTACTGAAGATTGGAAGCTATCAAAATTACCCGATGTAGATTCGTCTATTTCTGGAAGAACAGTTGAGGAAATAAAAACTCAGCATGAAGAATTATATGAACGCGTAGAAAATATGACTATTCCCATCACCATGATTCGCTACGACTCCAGCAAAAAAGCTCATAATAATTATATTTTTACCATTTTCCATCGCTTAAATACCGGTGGAGTAAAACTTAACAATCAGGAGATCAGAAATTGTATCTATAATGGCAAGTTTAATAGTTTTTTAAAAGAATGCGCTCAATATGAAAACTGGCTTTTGCTGATGGATCGAAAGCAGCAAAAAGCATCTCGATTTGAAGATGAAGAATTAGTGCTTCGTTTCTTTGCTTTTTATGATGAATACCACAACTACAAGGGGAAATTGACCAGATTTTTAAATGATTATATGTATAAACATAGATTTGCTCAAGAAAATTTTATCCAATCTAAAGATAGATTATTTAAGCAAACTGTTGACTTAATTTATGATAAAATTTACACAGGAGAACCAATCAAAACCAGTAAAGTTATTACAGAAGGAATTCTTTTAGGAGTTGCCAAAAATTTAGATACTTTAGTCAATCTCTCTAATGATGAATTACAAGACAAGTATTCTAGATTAATAAAATCTGAACCATTTTTAACTAAAAATTTAGCTGGTGGTATTTATCAAAAAGATAAAGCTTTAGAGAGGATTAATACATCTATCAAAATTTTTTCATCTACTGGTAATGATTACTAAAAGTTATTTATTCAAGACGTTAAACAGGCTTGATAGACTCTATAATGAATCTAGAACTGATGATAAAAAAATTTTTTATTCTAAACTAGCTCTAATAGAATTATGTGGCTGGATCGAGGAAACTATGGATGATATAGTTTTAAGATGTGCTAAACGATGCTTAAAGTCCCCAGCTAACCAAAAATTCATCAAAGACGAGATTATTAAGCCTAACTCTAACTTTCAATATGAAGCTTTTAGAAAAATGTTGATGATAGTTATTGGTTTAGCAACATTAGAAAAAATTGAAAAAAAGTTAGAAAAAACTGATAAAATTAGTGCTTTAAAAGGTGATCTTGTTAATCTAAAGAAAAGTCGCAATCGAGCGGCTCATACTCATACTAAAGGTACTTTGAGAACCTATGACGCTCCTTCTAAAACTAAACATGATTTTGATAGAATATATGCTTTGTTAACAGAGTTAGATGCAGAATTGCAACGTCATACCAAATTTCTAAATCCATGACAGACATCCACGCTCGAATGCTTGCCAAACCTTCATTCGTTGTGACGCGAATAAAGAAAAATGGTATCATAAATGTTGACTTATTTCTCGTACAATCGCTTTTAGCGCACCTTCGACAAAGACAATCAGTAAAAATTAAGCTTCCTAACCGGTGAAAATTAACTACAAGCGATCAAAAAACTGGGAAAATATTCAATTGATTCAATGTCATCTTTTTTAACTATCCTGCCCATGAATAATCAGGTCATCCGTACTGATAAAGCTCCGGCCCCTGTGGGTCCCTATAATCAAGCGATCGCCGCTACTGGTCCTTTTCTCTTTGTTGCGGGACAAATTCCCCTAGATCCCGTCACGGGTGAAATCGTCTCCGGGGAAATTAGCGCCCAAACCGAACAAGTTATGGCCAATCTGGAGGGCATTTTAACCGCTGCTGGGGCTAATTGGTCAAATGTGGTGAAAACTACCGTCTTTCTCTCGGATTTAGCCAATTTCGGGGCAATGAATCAAGTTTATGCCCGTTATTTCCCCCCGGAAACCGCCCCGGCCCGGGCCTGTGTGGAGGTGGCCCGTCTTCCCAAGGATGTGCTAGTGGAAATAGAATGTATTGCCGCTTTAGCCTAAAAATTAAGGTGGGCATTGCCCACCCTAACCTAATCTCTCTCTAGACCACCAAAGCTTCTAGAATCGTCTTATTGTAGATAATTCGCCCTACAGTAGTACGCACATACTGGGAAATTATCTGACCGTCCTTCTCGCGGGTTTTGCGTTCCCGATAATATTTCCAGATGCTGCCATCGGGGAGAGTTTCCGTTTCCAGGACTTCCTCATCCGGTTTATTGGTTTTCACCTTTTCTCCCACCGGCAAACGCAACCACACAGAAGCGTGTAGATCCACCAATCCCTGATCAAAAGCGTGAATAGCGTCATCCATGCTGGCGAAATAACGACCCCCACCCTTTTGGGCCTTGGGATTTTCGGCCGTGAGATAATAACAACCCAAAACCATATCCTGAGAAGGGGCAACAATCGGGCGACCGGTCGCCGGTGAGAGAATATTATGACAAGCTAACATCAACAATCGCGCTTCCGATTGTGCTTCCAGGGAGAGGGGAATATGTACGGCCATTTGGTCCCCGTCAAAGTCGGCGTTAAAAGCGGGACAGACGAGGGGATGTAACTGAATCGCCCGGCCCTCCACCAGGATCGGTTCAAACGCTTGAATGCCCAAACGGTGCAGGGTAGGGGCGCGGTTTAACATCACCGGGTGTCCTGTGATTACTTCATCCAAGACGTGCCAAACATTGGCATCCCCCCGTTGGATCATTTTCTTGGCTGCCTTGATATTATTGACGATGCCTAATTTAATTAAACGATGGATAACGAAGGGTTGGAACAATTCGATCGCCATTTCCCGGGGTAAACCGCATTGATAGATCTTCAATTTCGGACCAACAACGATAACCGAACGTCCCGAATAGTCCACCCGTTTACCGAGGAGATTTTGACGGAAACGCCCCTGTTTACCCTCGATAATATCCGATAAAGACTTCAGGGCGCGATTATTGGCCCCCACCACCGTGCGACCGCGACGACCGTTATCAATTAAAGCATCGACGGCCTCCTGTAACATCCGTTTTTCGTTACGGACGATAATTTCGGGGGCGAGAATTTCTTGCAGACGGGATAAACGGTTATTGCGGTTAATCACCCGACGGTAGAGATCGTTCAGGTCAGAGGTGGCAAAACGGCCGCCATCCAACTGCACCATCGGGCGTAAATCGGGGGGAATCACGGGAATTACGCTTAAAACCATCCATTCTGCCTGAGAACCCGTGGCGACAAAGTTATCGATTACCCGGAGACGTTTAATTAATTTTGCCCGTTTTTGCCCCTTACTTTCGACAATTTCCGTCCGCAGTCTTTCCGCTTCTTCTTCCAGGTTAATTTCCTGTAAGAGTCTTTGGATAGCCTCGGCCCCGATACCCACTTCAATACCGACTAATTCCGAATCCTCTGCGTAGATTTCCTCTTCGATCTCTAACCATTGATCTTCGCTGAGGAGTTGTTTATAACTAAGATTGCCGGCATTACCCGGATCGAGAACCACATAGGCATTAAAATAGACGATCTGCTCCACGTCCCGCAGGGGCATATCGAGCAGGATACTGAGATAACTGGGAATACCTTTGAGATACCAAACGTGGGTGACGGGGGCAGCTAATTTGATAAAACCCATGCGATGACGACGTACCCGCGACTCGGTGACTTCCACCCCGCAACGTTCACAGACAATTCCCCGGTGACGGACGCGTTTGTATTTACCACACCAACATTCCCAGTCTTTCGAGGGGCCAAAAATTTTCTCGCAGAATAACCCATCCATTTCCGGTTTGAGAGTCCGATAGTTGATCGTTTCTGGTTTGGTTACTTCTCCGACGACTTGACCGTTAGGCAGGTTTCTTTCTCCCCATTGCCGAATTCTTTCGGGGGACGCTAAACCGATTTTGACGTAATCAAATCTTTGATCTGTTGGAGTCTTCATTCTGAATTTTTTACTATGGGTAATGATTCTGGGATAAGCGATCGCTCTCGCGTTCTCGATGCCCCGATGACAACTATTAGGCAGAAACGACAGTTAACTCAGTCACTTTTTCTTGGGGTCAAACTGGCCCGATCGAGTCCGGGACATTACATTATACAATTTTTCCAGTTCGATCGACCATTAAGTGATATTTTCCCAGATGATGATGCTACCGTCGGCCGCAGCCGCTGCTAGGTGACAATAATCGGGGCTGAGAACTAAACTGGAGATCGGTGATGATCGCCCATTGTCGGTGCTAAGAGTTGCGATCGCCTGTTGAGAATTGGCTAACCAGATTTTAATCTCTCCGTCGGTTCCCCCGGTAAATAACCATTGACCCTCCTCTGCAAATACCAAGCTTGTCACCTGACCATTATGGGCATTAATCACCCGAATTGGCGCAAAATGACCGCTTTTCTCCGGGTCGTATTGCCAGATTTTCACCGTCCCATCCACACAACCGGCGGCAATAATCTGACTATCAGCAGCGATCGCCAAACTCTGCACCGAAGAAACGTTACCGGATAGGACGGCGATTTTTGCTCCCGATCCCAATTGCCAGAGGGTGACAGTGCCATCACCTCCAGCTGCGGCGATAAAATCTTGATTAGGAGCCACTGCTAGGGCATAAATTGCCCCTAGACTGTCATAGGAGCTAAATTCTTCGTTTTCCTGCTCTAAATTCCACTGTTTTAGGGTTTGATCGTAACTACCGCTCACCAAAAAATGCCAACGGGGGGCAAAATCCAGACCATGAATCGAACCGAGATGACCGAGGAAAATTTGATTTAATTCCAGACTACTGCCATCGCTGGCTAAAGTCCATAATTTAACGGTTTGATCGAATCCTCCCGTCGCTAGATGATAATCGCCGTTTCCAGTCACTGCTAGGGCTAAAATGCCCTGATCATGAGCTTCCACCGTATTAATCAGGGTTCCTGTGGCAAAATCCCAGATTTTTAGGGTACGATCCCAACTAACGCTCATTAAAAACCGTTGATCCTCGGTAATTGCGATCGCTGTAATCATTTCCCGATGGGCGGTCAGACGGCGATAATAGTGCCAATGGGGGACAGGGGGGGAAGTGGGAGTTAAATTAAGGGCAGGTAGGGTGATTTGTGGCTCATTTTCCGCTTTTGTGGCGTTAATATCTGCTGATTCTTCGTTAAGCGGCAAAATATCTCTGTGTAAGCGACTGTAGGATTTTTCCAGATGTTCGATGCGTTCCAGCAGCCCGTTACGGTTGATGTATTGAATAATTTGATTGTAGGACTGTTCCAGGACGAGAATATTCTCCTCTAATTCTGCGATCTCGCGTAGCGAGCGCGTTGCGACCGCACGAGCGTTATCCCTGGCCACTGCGGGACTGAGGGACTGTATTTGTGCCGATAAAGCTTCTTTTTCTTCTTCCCACTGACTCTGTAAATGACCGGTTATCTCAGTTAAGCGTTGACGTTGCCTAGTTCTTTCTCGGAGACGATTGAGAATATTCAACCCGAAAGTCACTACTAGGAGGAACAAAGGCAAAAACCCCGCACCCATGGCGATAAGGGTAAGCAGGGTTAATACTAGGGCGATATATTCCGCTAATTCTAGCCAATGGGGGCGATGGTCGGTCATTTTGCAGTTACCGGTAAAGGGATTTTGATCATCTCCTGATTTCAGACTCATGGTAACGCTAATTGCTGCCTTGGGATTGACTAAAATTAATTTTTAAGCAGGAGTTAAGACTTTTTTCTTAGTTTCTATCGGTGCGGTTAAAGCGGATTCTAAATCGGCCTTCCCTAGTCTTGCTTCCAAAATTTTCAGCACTTCCCGTCCAAAATCATCAGGATTCTGTCGCCATGCTTGCAGACAAACTTCGCCAAAGAATGACCCCAAAGGTTCGGGATTCCAGAGCAGTTTTTTGGCTGTCCAGGGCATTAAACTCATGGGATCATAGTCGGGTTTAATAATTTCTTTTTTGAAGGCGTATTCTTCTAGATGGGTATGGGGTTGTAGTCCGATAAAAAAGATGGCTGGTTCCACTTTATCGACTCCAAAAATGTTTTCTAATTCCCGATGATAGGTGATAGTTTGACGAATAGTTTCTAGGGTTTCATCAATAACATTAAAGGAATAATTTACCGAAACTAGATCATTAAAACCTGCCGCTTTTAAGTCTCGACAATTTTGCAGAACTGTCCGCAAATTATAGCCCATACGCATTTTACGGACTAATTCCTGAGAACCACTGGTGATGCCGATTTCAAAGTAGTTCATGCCTGTTTTTACCATTAAATCGCACAGTTTCGGGGTGAGATTATCGGCGCGAATATAGGCAGCCCAATGGATATCTTTCATCCCAGCAGCGAGAATTTTTTCTAATAGTTCTTCTACATCATTGATAAATTTTCTGGTGGGGATAAATTGGGCATCGGTAAACCAGAAATTGCGAATGCCGCGGTCGTATAATTGGCGCATTTCCTTAACTACTTCATCGGCGGGATTAATGCGTACTTGTTTGCCTTCAACGACGGTATAGATGCAGTAGCAGCAGTTATGGGGACAGCCGCGCTTGGTTTGTACCCCGATATAAAAGTCGTTTTCTTGGAAATAGTAGGAAAATTCCGGCCAAATACTGGCGATGTAGTCGTAGTTACAAGCGGATTTTTCTAAGGGGGTGGGGGATTCGTGGATTAAACGCGGCCGGGGTGTGGTTTCTCCGACGACATAACAACGTTCATCGCTAAAGTCCCGGCCGGAGAGGAATTTTTCTAGCAGGGTTTCCCCTTCTCCGACTGATACAATTGTTCCTGTGGGCAGTTTGGTTTTTAGTTGTTCGTAGAAAACACTGACGGCACCACCCCCGACGATAACTCGCGCTTCGGGATGGTATTTTCTGGCCCGCTGCAACCCGCGGCGAATTAGTCCCTGATTGCGCCATAATTCGCCGTAGTAGGCGGTTGTCACCTTTAAACCTCCTAAAGCACCGCGCAGCTTGATTAGGGGGTTTTTAGCGTAGTAAAATTCAAAGGCGTTTTGCAGGGGATTACCACCGCGACCACCGACGGGAGCATATATTTGAATATCCCGCCAGGAGAATACTAGCAGGGTGGGCCGAAATTCGTCAACACAGCGATCGAGTGCCTGGTTAAAGTCTAAGGGGGGGACGGTGCCAAGGTCAAAGATTTTTTGTTCGATGTCGGGGAAGAGTTTATGAACGTGGTCGGAAAGGTAAACCACACCGATGGGGAAAATGGGGTTACAGGGGAGTCTAACGTAGAGGATGCGTTGTGCTTGCGGTTGAGTCATGAGATTTCTGAAGGGGATGGAGACGCATTCTGAGTAATCTTAATATAACTTAACTTTGTCCGGCTTGTCTGGCAGTTATCAGTTATCAGATGTGAGTTTTCAGATGTGAGTTTTCAGTTCACTGATTACTGTTTACTGAGTCACTGAAAAGCTTTCTGTGCGTTACTCAAGGGATTTAGTATTACTTGCGATTTTATCGCTCAATCCAAGCTTTTGGGGGGTTCTACCCCCCAAACCCCCCGTTGGGGGCGTGGCGCCGCCCCCAAACCCCGGAGCGCATTAGTTTTTCGGTGAGATGCTTACACGCAGCCGCTGACGCATCTGTAATAATTTGAGAGTCACTCCCCTTGCAGGAGTGTCTCTGCTGATATGTAGCCTATACTGAACGGATGACCGTATGATTGACTAATTTGCGTTATTTCAGCTTCTATTTTCAAGTCAGGAGATAGGAGATAGGAGACTTTTTTATTTATTCTCCCCACACCCCACACCCCACACCCCACTACCCCCCCCGATGTCGGGGGGGTTGGGGGGGTCACACCCCACACCCCACTTGCGTCTTAGGTTAAACTTTAATTCCTAGTACCTGTGTATGGGTTCCCCGCGCTTGGGTGACACCGATGGTTCTTTCGGAAGCTTCAATCATCGGCCGACGCAAACTAACGACAATAAACTGTGCTTGTTGTGCTTGTTTTTGAATCATTTTAGCCAATTTCTCTACATTGGCCCCATCTAAAAACATATCCACTTCATCAAACGCATAAAAGGGAGAAGGACGATATCTTTGTAGGGAAAAAATAAAGCTTAAAGCGGTTAAAGATTTTTCACCTCCAGACATGGAACTTAATCGCTGTACGGGTTTTCCTTTGGGATGTGCCACCAGATTTAAGCCACCATTAAAGGGGTCATTTTCGTCTTCTAATTGTAAGTAACCATCGCCATCGGAGAGGGTGGCAAATATATTCTTAAAGTTTTCGTTAACGGCAGTAAATGCTTCCTGAAAAGCATTAAATCTGAGGGTGGTAAAGTTTTCTATCCGTAAAAGTAGTTCGGTTCTTTCTCCTTCTAGAGTTTGCAGTTTTTCTGATAGTTCATCTAATCTCTCTTTAGTTTTTTGGTATTCTTCTAAAGCTAACATATTCACAGGTTCTAAAGCTTCTAATTTCCGTTGTAACTGCCGAATATCGCTTTGAATTTTCTCGAAATCTCGATCGCTTTCAGGAATTTCGGGCAAGGGATTGGGTAAGTCGCTTTCTAGTTGACTAATTTCTGTCTGTAAAGTGGTTAGTAATGCTTGTCTTTCCTCTTGATTGTTGACTAACTTTTCCGATTGCCAGATAGCCTGTTGTTGCTGGTTTTGTTGTTGTCGCAAAACTGTCTCTAATTGGTCTCTTTTTTGCTTGGTTTCCCCTAGTTGTTGCGATAATTGCTGTAAAGCTTGATTGATTTCTAAAATATGGCGATCAAGTTTTTCTATCTCCAGATTACCGATATTTCTCTGATTAACTGCATCGGTAATTATCTTGTCAATCTCAATAATTCTATCCCCAGACTCTTGACTTTTTTCCTCTAGTCTGATTTGTTGATTATGTAAATCTTTTAACTGTTCGCGGACTGTAGCGAGGTGATTTTCTTGGGTTTTTAACTCCAATTCTTGACTGCGAATTATTCCCTGTACCTGTTGCCATTCGCTATGGGTATGATTGGCCTCTAAAGCAGTTAATTTCTCCTGTTCTTGCTGTAAAGATAACTCTAACTCAGGAATTTCTCTGGTTAATACTTCTAACCGTTGACGAGAAATAGTAATTTCCTCTTGCTGTCCCGATAATTGACGGGTTAAATCCTCTTTTTCTGTGGTTAAACGTTGTAAATCCTTGCTTAATTGTTGTAGAGATAATTGATTTTCCCGATGACTTTGACGGGTTTCGGTTAACTGTTGGGTTAACTGACTGATAAGATGATTAACTTGGGTAATTTTTTCTTCGTTGCGGGTCAGAATGCGATCGATTTCTGCTAATCTTTCCCGTAGAGATTCCGCTTCACTAGACTCCTTCGGAGAAATTTTACCAAAACGCAGCCCCGATCGCGTCGGTTGGCTGCCTCCGGTCATAGCGCCAGTCATCTCTAATAACTCGCCATCCAAAGTAACAATGCGATATTGATTGATATAATAACGGGCAGAATCTATATCCTCGAAAACCACGGTACTGCCAAAAATATAGTTAAAAACCTCCCGATACTGGGATTGAAACTTAACCAAATTCACCGCTAAATCCAGATAACCCCGCGCGTGACGCAGAGAGGAAATATCTTGGGGACGGGGGGGACGAATTTTATTCAGGGGTAAAAAAGTGGCCCGACCGATGCGACGCTGTTTTAATAAGGCAATTCCAGCGGCCGCAACGCTATCATCTTGAACGACTACATGACCTAAACGACCTCCGGCGGCGATTTCAAGAGCAATTTGATAACGTTCCTCTACTTCGCCCAATTGTGCCACTAATCCGCAGATTCCGGGCAAATCTGACTGTAATAATATTTGAGTGGCATAGGTTCCCTGGGCCTCCTGTTGCGCTTGCTTGGTCGCTTCCAGTTTATCTAATTCCCTCTGTTTGTCCCGTTGTTCCTTGAGCAGACGTTTTTGGGTGTCCTGACTGATAACGTGATTTTGTTCAGCAAGGGTGAGTTTTTGGGCTAAATTTTGGATATCGGGTTCCGCTTGATTAATTTTTTGTAATATTTCTTGACTTTCTTCGGTTTTTGTGCTAATAACTTGCTCTAATTCTTGCAGACGTTGACCAGCTTCTACTATATTAGTTTGCAATCGATCGCATCTTTCGGTCAATTGGGCCCGTTGGCTACGGTAGGGGTTTAATTGTTCCTGAAGACGGGTAATATTGCGGGAAAGGTCGCTTTGTTCTTTTACCCATGCTTCTGACGCTTCCGCGAGACTACTTGCTTGCAGACGATGGTTTTCTAGGGTTTCCCTTGCGGTTTGGGTTGTCCGTAGGAGATTGGGTAAAATTTCAGTTTCTAAACGGCTTTTTTCAGCAGTAATCAGGTTTAATTCGCAATTATAACGATTAATTTCCTCTAAAAGTCTGGTTTTTTGTGCCTGAGATTCTTTTTCAAGGTTTTCTAGCTCTTTTTGTCGTTGTTGCTGTTGTTGTCGTTTGGCCTGTTGACTTGCTAATCGGGAAGTCAGGGACAGGTGTTCATCTTCCCCGAAAGCTTTGACCTGTTGATTGAGTTTCTCTAATTCTTGACTATTTTGGGCGATTTGTTCGGATAAATTAGCGATAGTCTCGGTTAAAACCTGTTTTTCCTTTTCTCCAGCTTGAATTTGTCCTTGTACTTGCTGGCAGCGCTGCTGGAGATTTTGCCAATGGAGGACTATTTCCCATTGTTGTTTTTCTTGGACTTGGGCCTTGAGTTTTTGGTATTTTTCGGCTTTAATGCGATCGAGTGCTAATTTCTCCAGAGATTTTTGCAATTCTGTAGCAATAATTTGGCAGCGTTCTTCCCTTTCTTTAACCGAATCGATATTCTCCTTAGTTTTCTCAATTTTGCGGTCAAATTCGGCTACTCCTGCCAATTCGTCGATAATTTCCCGTCTTTCCTTAGCATTCATGCTGATAATTCGGGTTACGTCCCCCTGTAACACCACGTTGTACCCTTCGGGATAGATGCGTAAACGGTTTAATTGGTCGTGAAGTTCGCTAACCGTACAGGTTTCCCCATTGATATAGTAGGTAGAAGTATAGCTGCCACCCTTAGCCACTTTTAAGCGTCGGGAAACCGTCCAATCCCTATCGGTGGCGTCAGGAATATCGGCAATATCAAAAGTCACCGAAACACTCGCTTCTGAGCTATGACGTTGACTGTTATAGCTGTGATTGACTAAATCCGGTAATCTTTCGGCCCGCATTCCCTTGGAAGTAGCTAATCCCAAGCAAAATAGCAATGCGTCGAGGATATTCGACTTTCCCGAACCATTTGGACCGGAAACCACCGTAAACCCCGGTAAAAAGGGTATAGGAGTTGTTCCCCCGAAGGATTTGAAGTGTGAGAGTTCGACCTTTTTGATGTAAACCATGGCGATAAGCAAAAAGTAGGAAAGCTATCAGCTTGAATCGATAAGGGATAACTCCGGTTTATCCTTGAAAATATCCTCAGACTTGACCGGAGATGAGTTTGATTAGTCGCGTAGTTGGAAAATTTTATGAGAACACCCTTACAGAAAAATATAGCTGATAGCTCCCTTAGATGGCTTGAATCCATTCTTTGACTTGGTATTCTGTCCAGATGCCATTTTGCCAATAGGGATCCGCTTCGATTAATTCTCGCACTTCTGACTCGCTGGCTGCCTGATAAATCGCGAAAACTTGGCTTAAATCTGCCGTTGGTCCGATAGTAATGAGAATTCCCCGTTCTTTCTGTTGATTTAATCCCTCTAGATGTGCTTGACGATAGGGAGCGCGTTTTTCCAGCACGTTTTCACAATAACTACCCCAGACAACAAATTTCGGCATATTTGACCTGTACTCTCTTGATCTGTTGCTATTTTACGATCGAATCGTCAATCAGACTCAATCGATCTAGAAAAGTGGGGGAAGTACACAGATACTGTAGGATGCAGATAGTTGGGGGTGGTGATTCGGTAGTAGTGATGACGGTTTTATTAGTGGGATTAATCACAAACGGTTGACCACATTCTTTACATTGACGTTTGTTGGTGGGTTTCTGCGAGAAACTATTGAGAAAACGGGTTTCTTTGGTATTTAGAAACCGGGTTTCTTTGGTATTGAGAAACCGGGTTTATTTGAGAACCTATTTAGAAACCGGGTTTCTTTGAGAAACCCGGTTTCTTCTTGAGAAAACGGGTTTTTTTGGTATTGAGAAACCGGGTTTCTTTGAGAACCTATTTAGAAACCGGGTTTCTTTGAGAAACCCGGTTTCTTCTTGAGAAAACGGGTTTCTTTGGTATTGAGAAACCGGGTTTCTTTGAGAACCTATTTAGAAACCGGGTTTCTTTGAGAAACCGGGTTTCTTCTTGAGAAAACGGGTTTTTTTGGTATTGAGAAACCGGGTTTCTTTGAGAACCTATTTAGAAACCGGGTTTCTTTGAGAAACCGGGTTTCTTCTTGAGAAAACGGGTTTCTTTGGTATTGAGAAACCGGGTTTCTTTGAGAACCTATTTAGAAACCGGGTTTCTTTGAGAAACCCGGTTTCTTCTTGAGAAAACGGGTTTCTTTGGTATTTAGAAACCGGGTTTCTTTGAGAACCTATTTAGAAACCGGGTTTCTTTGAGAAACCCGGTTTCTTCTTGAGAAAACGGGTTTCTATGAGAAACTCTTTGAGAAACTCGTTTTCTTGTATAAATGTTAATCTTTGTCACAAAAGTCTTGACAAATTCGTGATTTTTTGCATAAAATAGCCCCAGTCGTCTTTTGCGTTCAATGTCATGACTTCTACCCTGTTGCCGATTCTTCCTGCTGTTTACGATATTTTGTTCGATTTCGCTCAATCTGATGGTTTTTGGGCAAATTTAGAAACTGCTTTTGGCACAAGTTATGATGTGGTTAAAGCGACGCAATTACGACAGCAGTGGCAAAGTCGAGATTTTAGTCAACTTCCCCCTATTACAGTTAAAAACCTTGGCAATTCAGGGATTTTCGGCGCATATTCCAGCAGTACCAATAGGATTTATATTTCTCAAGCGCTGATTGATTCGGGTGACGCTACCACCCTCAAAGCGGTGTTATTAGAAGAAATTGGGCATTTTATCGACGCGCAAATCAACAGCAGCGATACGCCGGGGGATGAGGGGCAGTTATTTTCGGCGTTGGTGCGGGGGGAAGTGCTGACAGAGGAGCAAATCGCGGCGATACGAGAGGAAAATGACGCGGCGACTATTACCGTTGATGGGCAAGCGATTAGTGTGGAAATGGCCTTTAGTACCCCTACTAACTTTACCGTGGGGACTAATCCCAATTCCGTGACGGTAGGGGACTTCAACGGCGACGGCAAATTGGATTTGGCTGTGACGAACTATTACGACAACAACGTCTCGGTGCTATTAGGACTCGGCACAGGCAGTTTTGGACCCGCCACTAACTTTACTGTGGGGAGTGGTCCCTATTCCGTGAAGGTAGGGGACTTTAACGGCGACGGCAAATCCGATTTGGCAACGGCGAACATTAACTATTTAGGCAACAACGTCTCAGTGCTATTAGGAACCGGCACGGGCAGTTTTGGCACCGCCACTAACTTTACTGTGGGGAATAATCCCTTTTCCCTGACGGTAGGGGACTTCAACAGCGACGGCAAATCCGATTTGGCTGCGGCGAACTATTTAGGCAACAACGTCTCAGTGCTATTAGGAACCGGCACGGGCAGTTTTAGCACCGCCACTAACTTTTCTGTGGGGAGTAGTCCCCGTTCGGTGACAGTAGGGGACTTCAACGGCGACGGCAAATCCGATTTGGCTGTGACGAACTATTCAGGCAACACCGTATCGGTGCTATTAGGACTCGGCACGGGCAGTTTCGGTACTGCCACTAACTTTTCCGTGGGGAGTCTTCCCGCTTCCGTGACGGTAGGGGACTTCAACGGCGACGGCAAATCCGATTTAGCTGCGGCGAACTATTTAGGCAACAACGTCTCAGTGCTATTAGGAACCGGCACGGGCAGTTTTGGACCCGCCACTAACTTTACTGTGGGGACTCGTCCCTTTTCCGTGACGGTAGGGGACTTCAACAGCGACGGCAAATCTGACTTGGCAACGACGAACAGCCTCGGCAATAACGTCTCAGTGCTATTAGGAACCGGCACGGGCAGTTTTGGACCCGCCACTAACTTTTCCGTGGGGAGTAGTCCCCGTTCCGTGACGGTAGGGGACTTCAACAGCGACGGCAAATCCGATTTGGCTGTGGCGAACCGTTTCACCAACAACGTCTCAGTCCTCCTCAATACCACCCCCAAAATCACCATCGCCTCCGGCACTAACCCCGTAGAAGGGGGAACCGTCGGCACCTTTATCATCAGCCTAGACACCCCCGCGCCTACGGGTGGGATAGTGGTCAACTTCAACACTACTGGCAGTACCGCCACCATTCTCGCCGACTATTCCCTCACTGCTGGCACAAATATCACAGCGGTGACAGCCAATACCTTCACCATCGCCGCCGGAGCCACCACCGCCACCCTCAACGTCGTCGCCGTATCCGATGCAGTCAATGACCCCAACGAAACCGTCAAAGTCAATCTGACATCGGGGGGAGACTACATCCTTGGTGCCAACTCTAGCGCAAGCTTTAATCCTGCCATTAACTTGTACGAGGGGGGAAATCCCTATTCTGTGGCGGTAGGGGACTTCAACGGCGACGGCAACTTGGATTTAGTCACGGCAAACACTAACATTACTGGTAGTGTCTCAATCCTCTTAGGAACTGGCACGGGCAGTTTTGGCACTGCCACTAACTTTACCGTAGGGCTTAATCCCCGTTCCGTGACAGTAGGGGACTTCAACGGCGACGGCAAATTAGATTTGGCTACGGCGAACCGTGACGGCAACAACGTCTCGGTGCTATTAGGAACCGGCACGGGCAGTTTTGGCACGCCCACTAACTTTTCTGTGGGGAGTAGTCCCTATGCGGTAACGGTAGGGGACTTCAACGGCGACGGGAAATTAGACTTGGCTACGGCGAACCGAGGCGGCAACAACGTCTCGGTGCTATTGGGAACCGGCACGGGCAGTTTTGACACCGCCACTAACTTTGCTGTGGGGAGTGGTCCCCATTCCGTGACGGTAGGGGACTTCAACGGCGACAGCAAATCCGATTTGGCTGTGGCAAATAGCAGCAGCAACAACGTATCGGTGCTATTAGGAACCGGCACGGGCAGTTTTGGCTCCGCTACTAACTTTTCTGTGGGGAATGTTCCCCGTTCCGTTACGGTAGGGGACTTCAACGGCGACGGCAAATCCGATTTGGCAACGGGGAACTATTTCGGCAACAGCGTATCGGTGCTATTAGGAACCGGCACGGGCAGTTTCGGACCCGCCACTAACTTTTCCGTGGGGAGTCGTCCCACTTCCGTGACGGTAGGGGACTTCAACGGCGACGGCAAATCCGATTTGGCAACGGGGGACTATTTCGGCAACAGCGTATCGGTGCTATTAGGAACCGGCACGGGCAGTTTCGGACCCGCCACTAACTTTTCCGTGGTGAGTCGTCCCACTTCCGTGACGGTAGGGGACTTCAACGGCGACGGCAAATCCGATTTGGCTACGGCGAAGACCGTTGCCAGTAGAAACGTGTCGGTGCTATTAGGAACCGGCACGGGCAGTTTTGGTACCGCTAGTAACTTTTCTGTGGGGAGTTTTCCCTATTCCGTACCCGCAGGGGACTTCAACGGCGACGGCAAATTGGACTTGGCTACGGCGAACAGTTACGGCAGCAACGTCTCAGTCCTATTAGGAACCGGCACGGGTAGTTTCGCCACCGCCACTAACTTTACCGTGGGGAGTTTTCCCCGTTCCGTGACGGTAGGGGACTTCAACGGCGACGGCAAATCCGATTTGGCTGTGGCGAACTCTGGCAACAACGTCTCAGTGTTATTAGGAACCGGCACGGGCAGTTTTGGCACCGCCACCAACTTTTCTGTGGGGAGTAATCCCAATTCCGTGACGGTAGGGGACTTCAACGGCGACGGCAAATCCGATTTGGCTGTGGCGAACCGTTACGGCAACAACGTCTCAGTGCTATTAGGAACCGGCACGGGTAGTTTCGCCACCGCCACTAACTTTACCGTGGGGAGTTTTCCCCGTTCCGTGACGGTAGGGGACTTCAACGGCGACGGCAAATCCGATTTGGCTACGGCGAACCCATCCAACGGCGGAAGTATCTCCATCCTCCTCAATGCCGACCCCACCGCCACCGTCACCATTACCGATGTCCCTCCCCCCCCGATCGCTCTTTCCATTAACGACGTAACCGTCACCGAGGGCGATAGCGGCACCACTAACGCGGTCTTTACCGTTAGCCTTTCTAGTGCTGCCAGTACGGTTGTTAGCGTCAATTATGCCACCGCCAACGGTACAGCCACCGCCGGAACCGATTACACCGCTATTCCTACCACCACCTTAACCTTCAATCCGGGAGAAACTTCTAAAACGATTACAGTTGCCGTCAATGGCGATAACCAAGTTGAACTCAATGAGACATTTTTCCTCAATCTCAGCAATTTACAAGGCAATGGCAGTAATGTCACCCTAGCTGATAATCAAGGACAAGGAACGATTAATAATGATGACAGCGCATCGATTGCGATTAGTGATGTCACAATTACCGAAGGAAATAGCGGAACTACTAATGCAGTATTTACTGTCACCCTTTCTAATCCCGTCGATACAGCGATTACCCTCAATTACGCCACAGCCGATGGAACCGCTACCACAGCAGACAATGATTATACAGCGATTAATTTGACTCCCTTAACCTTTAATGCTGGTGAGACTTCTAAGACGATTACTGTAGCTGTTAATGGCGATACTAAAGTTGAAAGTAACGAGACTTTCTTCGTTAATTTGAGTAATTTACAAACCAATGGTCGCAACGTTACCATAGCCGATAATCAAGGACAAGGAACGATTAATAACGATGATATCGCGCCCCCCAAAATCACCATCGCCCCCGGCACCAACCCCGTAGAAGGGGGAACCGTCGGCACCTTCATCATCACCCTAGACACCCCCGCGCCTACGGGTGGGATAGTAGTCAACTTCAACACTACTGGCAGTACCGCCACCAATATCGCCGACTATTCCCTCACTGCTGGCACAAATATCACCGCAGTAACCGCCAACACCTTCACCATCGCCGCCGGAGCCACCACCGCCACCCTCAACGTGGTCGCCGTATCCGATGCGGTAAATGACCCCAACGAAACCGTCAAAGTCAACCTGACATCGGGGGGAGACTACATCCTTACCAGCTTTAATCCTGCTACTAACTTTACCGTGGGGAGTTATCCCTTTTCCCTGACGGTAGGGGACTTCAACAGCGACGGCAAATCCGATTTGGCTGTGGCGAACCTTCTTTACAGCAACAACGTCTCGGTGTTATTAGGAACCGGCACGGGTAGTTTTGGCACCGCCACTAACTTTTCCGTGGGGAGTAGTCCCTGTTCCGTGACAGTAGGGGATTTCAACAGCGACGGCAAATCCGATTTGGCTGTGGCGAACGCTGACAGCAACAACGTCTCAGTGCTATTAGGAACCGGCACGGGCAGTTTTGGACCCGCCACTAACTTTTCTGTGGGGATTAGTCCCCGTTCCGTGACGGTAGGGGACTTCAACGGCGACGGCAAATCCGATTTGGCTGTGGCGAACGCTTTCAGCAGCTACGTCTCAGTGCTGTTAGGAACCGGCACGGGCAGTTTTGGACCCGCCACCAACTTTTCTGTGGGGAGTGGTCCCATTTTCGTGACGGTAGGGGACTTCAACAGCGACGGCAAATCCGATTTGGCTGTGGCGAACAGTGGTAGCACCGTCTCAGTACTATTAGGAACCGGCACGGGCAGTTTCGGTACCGCCACTAACTTTACCGTGGGGAGTGTTCCCACTTCCGTGACGGTAGGGGACTTCAACGGCGACGGCAAATCCGATTTGGCAACGGCGGACCGCATCAGCAGCTACGTCTCAGTGCTATTAGGAACCGGCACGGGCAGTTTTGGACCCGCCACTAACTTTGCTGCGGGGAATGGTCCCGTGTCCGTGACGGTAGGGGACTTCAACGGCGACGGCAAATCCGATTTGGCTGTGGCGAACGCTTTAAGCAGCAACGTCTCAGTGCTATTAGGAACCGGTACGGGCAGTTTTGGCACGCCCTCTAACTTTACTGTGGGGACTAATCCCAATTCCGTGACGGTAGGGGACTTCAACAGCGACGGCAAATCTGACTTGGCAACGGCGAACCCATCCAACGGCGGAAGTATCTCCATCTTCCTCAATGCCGACCCCACCGCCACCGTCACCATTACCGATGTTTCTCAACCCCCGATTTCTCTTACTATCAACGATGTCACCGTTACCGAAGGCAATAGCGGGACAACCAATGCGGTCTTTACCGTGAGCCTTTCTAGTGCCGCTAGTACCGTTGTGAGCGTCGATTATGCCACCGCTAACGGTACAGCCACCGCCGGAACCGATTACACTGCTATTCCTCCCACCACCTTAACCTTCAATCCGGGAGAAACTTCTAAAACGATTACCGTTGCCGTCAATGGCGATAACCAAGTTGAACTCAATGAGACATTTTTCCTCAATCTCAGCAATTTACAAGCCAATGGCAGTAATGTCACCCTAGCTGATAATCAAGGTCAAGGTACGATTAATAATGATGACAGCGCATCTATTGCGATTACTGATGTCACAATTACCGAAGGAAATAGCGGGACTACTAATGCAGTATTTACTGTCACCCTTTCTAATCCCGTCGATACAGCGATTACCCTCAATTACGCCACAGCCGATGGAACCGCTACCACAGCAGACAATGATTATACGGCGATTGCTACTACTCCCTTAACCTTCAATGCTGGTGAGACTTCCAAGGCGATTACTGTAGCTGTTAATGGCGATAACCAAGTTGAAAGTAACGAGACTTTCTTCGTTAATCTGAGTAGTCTAAATGCTAATGGTCGTAACGTTACCATAGCCGATAATCAGGGACAAGGAACAATTACGAATGATGATCTCATACTTCCTAGTATTACTCTTGCAGTTTCTCCTAGTAGTGTTACCGAAGACGGGACAACCAACTTGACTTACACCTTCACTCGTAGTGGAGTAACCACTGATGCTTTGACGGTTAACTATACAGTTGGGGGGACAGCAACCAATGGAACCGATTACGCTTCTATTCCCACCAGCGTCACCTTTGCCGCTAATTCAGCGATTGCTACCGTCACCGTTGACCCCACTGCTGATACAACTGTTGAAAGCGATGAAACTGTAGTCTTAACCCTTGCTTCTGGGACAGGTTATACGATAGGTACGACCACCCCAGTGACGGGTACGATTACGAATGGTCCTGTCACTCCCAGTATCACTCTTGCGGGTGCTCCCAGTAGTGTTACTGAAGATGGGACAAGTAATCTGGTTTATACCTTCACCCGTAGCGGAGTAACAAGTAATGCTTTAACAGTCAATTACACCCTCGGAGGGACAGCTACTCTTAATACCGACTACACTCGCAGCGGGACTAACAATACTGTCACCTTCGCAGCTAATGCTACTACTGCTACCGTAATCGTTGACCCCACTGCTGATACTACTGTTGAAAGTAATGAAACCGTCGCTTTAACCCTCGCTTCCGGGACAGGTTATACGATAGGTACTCCTAACGCAGCCACGGGAACAATTACCAATGACGATACCAGTGTCACCCTAGCAGTTTCTCCCGCAAGCGTCACCGAAAACGGGACAACAAATCTGATTTATACCTTCACCCGTACTGGTGTAACAACTAGCGCCTTAACCGCTAACTATACAGTTGGGGGGACAGCTACTTTTAACACAGATTACACCCAAACTGGTGCAGCCAGTTTTACAAGTACAACTGGGACAGTGACTTTCGCGGCTAATGCTACGAAGGCGACTGTAACAGTTGACCCAACTGCTGATACAACTGTTGAAAGTAATGAAACGGTCGTCTTAACTCTCGCGACCGGGACTGGTTATACAATAGGTACACCAACCGCAGTGACGGGGACGATTAATAATGATGATACCAATGTTACTCTTGCGGTCTCTCCTGGAAGTGTTACCGAAGACGGGACAAATAATCTGGTTTATACTTTCACCCGTAGCGGAGTAATAGCTAACGCTTTAACAGTCAATTACACCCTCGGAGGGACTGCTACTCTCAATACCGACTACACTCGTACAGGGACTAACAATACTGTCACTTTTGCGGCTAATGCTACGACGGCGACTGTAACAGTTGACCCCACTGCTGATACTACTGTTGAAAGTGATGAAACGGTCGCCTTAACTCTTGCTTCTGGGACAGGTTATACAGTAGGGACAACTACCGCAGTGACGGGGACAATTACCAATGACGACTTTTCCCAACTCTCCATCAACGACATCATTACTGTTGTCGAAGGTAAAAATAGTAATGCAGTTCTCACCGTCACTGTCGATAATCCCAATCCACAACAAATTAGTGTTAATTATGCTACTGCACCCATTGATGCTACTGCTAATGTAGATTACACTAGCCAGACAGGAACTCTCATCATTCCCGCTAATGCTTCTACTGCTACTATTACCATTCCCATTCTCAATGATGACCTTAATGAACCGGATGAAGTCTTTGCAGTAACCCTGTCAAATGCGACTAATGCTATCATTAATCCTGATGAAGAAACAGCAGGAGTTATCATTACTGATACTTGGCAAAGCATTCTCACTCGTACTTTACCTAACGGTGTCGAAAACCTCAAACTAATTGGCACTAATAATATTAACGGTACGGGTAACAATGCTAATAATATCATCACCGGAAATAGTGGCAATAATCAAATCAATGGTGCTAATGGTGCTGATATTCTAACTGGTGGTCTAGGTGCAGATACTTTTATCTTCCAATTTGGCCAATCTACCACATCAGCAAGCGATCGTATCACGGATTTTGCCATCAATAGTGATAAAATCGACTTATTAACTCAAGGTGGACTTCCCATGAGTGCGCCTAGTAGTTTCAGTCGTGCTGCTAATAGCACTGTCACCACTTTACAGAATTTAATCAATCAGGTATTTACTGATGCCAATGGAGCCACTACAGGTAATCAAGGATTAGGGGTTAATAGTGCCGCCTTAGTGCAAGTAACAACCGGTGCAATAGCTGGAACCTACCTCGTTATTAATGATAGCACGGCTGGCTTCCAATCCAGCAATGATTTATTAATAAATATCACCGGATTTACCGGTACTTTACCAGCTTTAGGGAACATTCCAGTGGGTAATTTCTTTGTTTAATTAAGTAGGTGTAGGGTGCGTATTTGCGGCTATCAATTCCGTCAAAAAACCAAAATTAACAAGCCGCCGTAACGCACCACCTCTATTATTAAATCGGTGTGTTACGCTATCGCGCTTCACACCCTACTGGCTGCACAATTGCTTGCTCTACTTGATTGAGGTAATCAGATAAAAGTTTAAGCAGCATGATTTAATATTTGTTCTAATTCTTGACGCAAAGCAAGGTAATGACGATAATCGT
>NZ_JADBVM010000148.1:0-19651 GCF_020244875.1 Microcystis sp. M44BS1 | reverse complement strand
GTCAGTCTGTAGAGCGACCATAAGACCAGAACAGAGTAAATCTGTTAAGGCAGGTGCGGAACCCCGCAAGGGAAAGAAGCAGAAACCTAAATCGTGAGGTTTGGGAATCACCGTCCGTTTACGGCGGTGAGGATGTCAATGAATGCTCCGGTGTCAGCAAAAGCGCGAGAAGATGAGGTCATGGCCTCAATTTTACAGAATTGTTTGATTGTTTTTTGAGAATCTATCTATTGAATTTTCTATATGGTCTGGTGGGGGAGAAAAGGGGGAAATCGGCTTCTGGGGCGACAATTGATCAACTTTTGTAAAGAAAAATCACTGGTCTGACCCTGACTAAGACCGTCCATAGCAGAAAATGTCTCTCCTATCAAGGATTGAGAGAATTTTAATTATTGTTAAGCATAACGAACAGACAAGAGAACAAAGACTTATCATCTACTATTGATGCTTTCGACTGGAATCTCACCCAAGAGGAAAGTCAAGCGACATTAACAAAAGGTGGGTCAGATTTCAACTTGCCTTTTTTAGGTTAAAAAATCTATCCTCAAATAAAACGCTAAGTCTATTGTCGAGAGAGGAGAATCCTCATGGCACTCCCCCCCAAAGCGGTAGCTAAAGTGATTGTAGATAAAGACCCAGTACCTACTTCCTTTGAGAAGTGGGGTCAACCGGGGCATTTTGATCGCACTTTAGCCAAAGGACCCAAAACCACTACCTGGATTTGGAACCTACACGCCAACGTCCACGATTTTGATAGTCAAACCAGCGATCTCGAAGATATTTCTCGGAAAATCTTCAGCGCCCACTTCGGACATCTCGCCGTTGTCTTCGTTTGGCTGAGTGGAATGTACTTCCACGGCGCGAAATTTTCTAACTATGAAGCTTGGTTAACCAACCCGCTCGCCATCAAACCCAGCGCCCAAGTGGTCTGGCCGATCGTCGGTCAAGGCATCCTCAACGGCGATGTGGGCGGCGGTTTCCACGGGATTCAGATCACCTCTGGTCTGTTCTACCTCTGGCGCGCCTCCGGGTTCACCAACAGCTATCAGCTATACTGCACCGCTATCGGTGGTTTAGTTATGGCGGGCCTGATGCTGTTTGCCGGTTGGTTCCATTACCACAAAAGCGCACCGAAACTGGAATGGTTCCAAAACGTGGAATCGATGATGAACCACCACTTGGCGGGTTTACTCGGCTTAGGTTCCCTAGGTTGGGCTGGTCATCAGATTCACGTTTCTTTACCGGTGAACAAACTCCTCGATGCTGGAGTAGCTCCCCAAGACATCCCCTTGCCCCACGAGTTCATTCTCGAACCGAGCAAGATGGCGGATTTATATCCCAGTTTCGCCCAGGGTTTGACCCCCTTCTTTACCCTTAACTGGGGTGCTTACTCGGATTTCCTCACCTTCAAAGGTGGCTTGAACCCCGTGACTGGTGGTCTCTGGCTTTCCGATACCGCTCACCATCACTTGGCGATCGCTGTATTATTCATCATTGCCGGTCATATGTACCGTACCAACTGGGGTATCGGTCACAGCATGAAGGAAATCCTCGAAAACCACAAAGGTCCCTTCACCGGTCAAGGTCACAAAGGACTGTACGAAATCCTGACCACCTCTTGGCACGCCCAGTTAGCGATTAACCTGGCTCTCTTAGGTTCGCTAACCATCATCGTGGCCCACCATATGTACGCCATGCCGCCCTATCCCTATCAGGCGACTGACTACGCCACCCAACTATCCTTGTTCACTCACCACACTTGGATCGGTGGCTTCTTAATCGTCGGTGCGGGAGCGCACGGAGCGATCTTCATGGTACGGGACTACGATCCGGCCAAAAACGTCGATAACCTGCTCGATCGGGTGATCCGTCATCGCGACGCAATTATCTCCCACCTGAACTGGGTATGTATTTTCCTCGGCTTCCATAGCTTCGGTTTATACATTCACAACGACACCATGCGGGCTTTTGGTCGTCCCCAAGATATGTTCTCGGATACGGGAATTCAACTACAACCCATCTTTGCCCAATGGGTACAAAGTCTCCACACCCTAGCCCCCGGCAACACCGCTCCTAACGCTCTCACTACCGCTAGTTATGCTTTCGGTGGCGACGTAGTAGCAGTGGGTGGCAAAGTGGCCATGATGCCGATCACCCTCGGTACTGCCGATTTCCTCGTGCATCACATCCACGCCTTCACCATCCATGTCACCGTGTTGATTCTCCTCAAAGGGGTTCTCTACGCTCGCGGTTCCCGTCTGATTCCCGATAAAGCGAATCTCGGTTTCCGTTTCCCCTGCGATGGTCCCGGTCGCGGCGGCACCTGCCAAGTTTCGGGTTGGGATCACGTCTTCCTCGGCCTGTTCTGGATGTATAACTCCCTCTCGGTCGTAATCTTCCACTTTAGCTGGAAAATGCAGTCCGATGTCTGGGGAACCGTCGCCCCCGATGGCACTGTCACCCACGTTACCCTCGGTAACTTCGCCCAAAGTGCCATCACCATCAACGGTTGGTTACGGGATTTCCTCTGGGCGCAAGCGGCGCAAGTCATTAATTCCTATGGCTCTGCCCTGTCTGCCTACGGAATCATGTTCCTAGCCGGTCACTTCGTCTTCGCGTTTAGCTTGATGTTCCTGTTCAGTGGTCGCGGCTACTGGCAAGAATTAATCGAGTCGATCGTCTGGGCGCACAACAAGTTAAGAGTTGCCCCCGCTATCCAACCTCGCGCCCTGAGCATCATTCAAGGTCGTGCCGTTGGTGTGGCTCACTACCTCTTAGGCGGTATTGTCACCACTTGGGCATTCTTCTTGGCCAGAAGTCTCTCGATTGGCTAAACTTGCCTATAAGGGCTTGCCAGTCCCCCGGGGATTGGCAAGACTAGGCAGAACCAGCGTCGATTGACCGATACCACTGTAAGCGTTTCCTATTACAGTGGGTGAATTGAAAAAAGGAAATAACCAGCACTCGTGTAAGAGCCTCAGTTATTTAGAGAGGAGAATTTCCTAAACAGCTATGGCAACTAAATTCCCTAAATTTAGCCAAGATCTAGCCCAAGATCCGACCACCCGTCGGATTTGGTACGGGATCGCCACAGCCCACGATTTTGAAAGTCATGATGGCATGACGGAAGAGAATCTCTACCAAAAGATTTTCGCGTCGCACTTCGGCCACATTGCAATCATTTTCCTGTGGACTTCCGGTACCATATTCCACGTCGCTTGGCAAGGTAACTTCGAGCAGTGGATCAAAGATCCCTTAAACATCCGTCCCATCGCCCATGCGATTTGGGATCCCCAGTTCGGTAAAGGTGCTGTAGATGCCTTCACTCAAGCTGGTGCTTCTAATCCGGTTAACATCGCCTATTCCGGGGTTTACCACTGGTTCTACACCATCGGTATGACCTCCAACCAAGACCTATACCAAGGTGCGGTGTTCCTGCTGATTCTCTCGGCGATTTTCCTCTTTGCTGGCTGGTTACACTTACAACCTAAGTTCCGTCCTAGCCTCGCTTGGTTCAAAAACGCTGAATCTCGCCTGAACCACCACCTCGCCGCTCTGTTCGGTGTTAGCTCTCTGGCTTGGACCGGACACCTCGTTCACGTTGCTATCCCCGAATCCCGCGGTCAGCACGTTGGTTGGGACAACTTCCTCTCCACTCCCCCCCACCCGGCGGGTTTACTACCCTTCTTCACCGGTAACTGGGGTGTG
Organism: Microcystis sp. M44BS1; assembly: GCF_020244875.1. NCBI lineage: Bacteria > Bacillati > Cyanobacteriota > Cyanophyceae > Chroococcales > Microcystaceae > Microcystis > Microcystis sp. M44BS1. Next base: position 15,943 of record NZ_JADBVM010000148.1, on the reverse strand, counting down.
TATGCGGAAAACCCCGATACTGCTAACCACATTTTCGGTACTGCCCAAGGCGCGGGAACTGCGATTCTCACCTTCTTAGGTGGTTTCCATCCCCAAACCGAGTCCCTCTGGTTAACCGATATGGCTCACCACCACTTGGCGATCGCTGTGATCTTCATTGTGGCTGGTCATATGTACCGCACCAACTGGGGCATCGGTCACAGCATCAAGGACATCCTTAATGCACACAGACCCCCCAGTGGTAAGTTAGGAGCCGGTCACAAAAATCTTTATGACACGGTTAACAACTCTCTCCACTTCCAACTCGGTTTGGCTCTCGCTTCTTTAGGCGTGATCACCTCTCTGGTGGCGCAGCATATGTACGCGCTACCCCCTTATGCCTTTATCGCTAAGGACTACACCACCCAAGCGGCTCTTTATACTCACCACCAATACATCGCTGGTTTCCTAGCGGTGGGTGCTTTCGCTCACGGTGCTATCTTCTTCGTGCGTGACTATGATCCCGAAGCGAACAAAGATAACGTGCTGGCGCGGATGCTGGAGCATAAAGAAGCGATCATCTCTCACCTAAGCTGGGTTTCCCTTTTCTTAGGTTTCCACACCCTCGGCCTCTACGTTCATAACGATGTGGTCGTCGCTTTCGGTACTCCCGAAAAACAAATCTTGATCGAACCTGTGTTCGCTCAATTCGTGCAAGCAGCTTCGGGTAAAACCCTGTACGGCATGAACGTACTGTTGTCTAACCCCGATAGTATCGCTTACACCGCCTATCCCAACTACGGTGATGTTTGGTTGCCCGGTTGGCTAGACGCAATCAATAGCGGCACTAACTCCCTCTTCTTAACCATCGGCCCTGGCGACTTCCTCGTTCACCATGCGATCGCTCTTGGTTTACACACCACCGTTCTAATCCTGGTTAAAGGTGCTTTAGACGCTCGTGGTTCCAAATTAATGCCCGATAAAAAAGACTTCGGGTATTCCTTCCCTTGCGACGGTCCCGGCCGTGGCGGTACTTGCGACATCTCTGCTTGGGATTCCTTCTACCTAGCCATGTTCTGGATGTTGAACACCCTGGGTTGGTTAACCTTCTACTGGCACTGGAAACACCTCGGTGTCTGGTCGGGTAACGTGGCTCAGTTTAACGAAAACTCCACCTACCTGATGGGCTGGTTCCGCGATTACCTCTGGGCTAACTCGGCTCAGTTAATCAACGGTTACAACCCCTACGGTGTTAATAACCTTTCTGTCTGGGCCTGGATGTTCCTCTTTGGACACCTCGTTTGGGCAACCGGTTTCATGTTCCTGATCTCTTGGCGTGGTTACTGGCAAGAGTTGATCGAAACTATCGTCTGGGCCCACGAACGTACTCCTCTGGCGAACCTCGTTCGTTGGAAAGATAAACCCGTGGCTCTCTCGATCGTTCAGGCTCGTTTGGTTGGTTTAGCTCACTTCACCGTTGGCTATATCTTCACCTACGCCGCCTTCTTGATCGCTTCCACTGCTGGCAAGTTCGGCTAAACCTTGAATTAGGTGACTAAAAAACCCCCCGCCCATTGGTGGGGGGTTTTGTTGTTTATGATTGATCATAAAAGCGCGGCTCAATCTTAAAAATCTATGCAGTTGGAAGAATTAAAACAGCTTTATGATCAGGACTTTGTTTTGTGGATTGAGCGAACCACCGAACAAATTCGACGCGGGGAGATGAAAAATTTAGATTGGGAACATCTTTTAACGGAGATAGAAGATTTGGGGAGAGAACAAAGAAACAAAGTGGAAAGCTATCTAATTCAAACCGTTAAACATTTATTAATGTATCAGTATTTGCTGACTGAAAAAGGTAATTGTGGCCAGGGATGGGCCGATGAAATCGATAATTTCCGTCTAGAACTAGAAATTTTATTCCAGTCAAAAACCCTCTACAATTATGGCGCTTCTAGGTTAGATATAATTTATGATAAAGCCAAGCGATCGGTAATCAAAAAAACTGGTTTATCTTTGGATAGGTTTCCGCAAGTTTGTCCTTATACCTTTGCAGAAATTATAGATTTTGACTTTTTGCCAGTTTAGAATAGGAGAATTAAAGCTGAGAAAGACATTCATAAGTTATCCTCTTGTTCAAGAGACATCTCCAAAAATTATCACCCAATCACAGCTTGCTTTTATACTATGTACTAATTAAGTAGTTCTATAGCTGAAATCTATATCTATCGTTGCCAATTTGATTTCATTGAAAAAATATGGGGCGATTAAAATCATTTTTATTTGGGTAAGTTTCTTAACTAAAAAGACTTTGAGCCTTGAGATAATATTAGATCGAGGTCTAATGTTATTCATCAAACAAACATTAAGGTTACAATGAAGGAATCAGATTTCAGAAAATAGCCATGAAACGAGATGAGGTACTAACAATTCTTGCAACACACCGAGAACAATTAGAAAAACTAGGGGTAAAATCTCTGTCTCTATTTGGTTCAGTAGCAAGGGATGAAGCACGTTTTGACAGTGATGTAGATTTATTGGTAGAATTTAGTAAAGCGGTAGGGTTATTTGAGTTTATCGAGGTACGACTTTACTTAGAAGATATATTAGGATGTTCTGTTGATTTAGGGACTCAAGATTCTTTAAAAGAACATTTACGACAACCTGTATTAAAGGATGTGATTAATGCCTTTTAGAGATTGGCAACTTCGTCTTCAAGATATTATTGAATCCATTGATGAAATCTTGGAATGGACGGCTAATATGACCTTTGAAGATTTTAGCTCAAATCGAGTGACTCTTAAAGCAGTTCTTTATAATTTAGGAATTATTGGTGAGGCATCTAGAAATATTCCTAGTGAGATACAATTGCGTTATTCTCAAATTCCTTGGCGTTTAATGGGAGATATGCGAAATGTCATTTTTCATGAATATTTTCGGGTAGAATTGGCAATTGCTTGGCGGACGATTGAAAATAATCTAACTCCATTGCGTTCACAATTACAGGAAATTTTAGAAAATGAAGCCGAAAATTAATCTATAAAAATCCCCCTCAACTGGTCTAAAATTAAGGGGGAATGAGTTATATAAAAAAGGCAATTTAACCGACGTTACTGGGTTCTTTTTCGAGGGAATGAGAGCGTTTTACTTTCCGTTTTATGGTTGCACCTGCACCAAGTATTCCAAGCACAAGGAGACTTAGGGTTGAGGTCGGTTCGGGAGTTGAAGCAGTTATTATGATGTCTGGAGCGTCAGTCGTATCTGCAAAACAGTCACCACTACTATTACTACAAAAATACGAAATGGAAAATGAATCGTCAGCATTTGGATCTATAAATTCCTCATCGGGGTCAGTAGGATCAAAGACTAAAGAACCTCCACGACTAATAAAAGGGGATTCTGTAACTGAAGTGTCAATACCAATAGGAAAACCCAAAAAACTCCGAGCTGACCACCGCCACCGACCTAATTCTGGAGGTCTGTCCTGGACCCTGATGTTAATACCAAAAATCTCTCCGGGATTCAAATTAATGCGACGGATGATGGGGCTACCACCGTTGGGAAAGAAAAATCCAGCAACAAATGTTTGAAAATTATTAGTCACGTTCTGGAATTGCGTTTCCCAATTCCACCGATTATTTATGGCATTTAAGGTATCAGTAAAATTAACTGATCTTGTGCCACCTGCTGGAAGTATTGAACAACCAGAATTAGGATTAAGATCAAGATGTACTATACCTCCTTGAGTTGGGAGATTACATAAATTGTTGATTGGCTGTCTTGGTCCGTAGATATATCTTACTCCCGCTATATCATCTACTTGTAGCCCGCTAAAATTCTCACTATAAAATGGGTTCATAAGGGAATTAGGAAAATTCGTATGCCGAAGTCCAATAGCATGACCGATTTCATGGGCTGCCACTTGGAAAATATCCAGGGTGTTTCTGTTACCATCAATGCTATTAACTCTCCAATTTTCAGAAACATCGAAGTGAATATCCCCTGCTCGTGTGTTGCCATTAGGTGGGGGATAATAGCCATGGGCAAGAGTTCCAAACGGACCGTCAAAAATGTGACCAGCTAAGCGAATATTACCCGAAATAGCATTGGGATTATCAAATGGTAATCCTGTGTCAGCTACTTCCACAAAGTTGATGTTAGCAACATTAGACCAAGCTTGAAAAGCTCTCTCAATTTCGGCTTTAAAGCCGACAGGCATGAAAGATGATAGTGATGCTGTGGTGCATCCTAGTGGTTCAAATTGACCATTACAGGAAACGCCACTAGGCATTAAACTCCAACTAACATTAGCCCCTGTTCCAAAAACAGGATTACCCCATTTTGTTCCCGTTACCACGAATGCTGAGGCAGTTGAAGATATCCCAATAATGCCAGAGATAACCAGAGTGGTAAACAAAGTCTTTTTAATCATTATTTCCTCAATTTGAGTAGTTGATTTAAATTGCATTAATTCTAAACACTTCAAACTTTTCCTTCAAGGCTTTTAAAGTTATATAAAGCCATATAAAGCAGTATTAAGAAAAATAACTTAAATCTAAAAATAATATTAAATTGACCGTACACCTTATAATGTCATATAATGTCAGGTAAAAGCTTATTAATCTTGATTCTGTGTGTAAAAATGAACAATTTTGATATTCACTCTTTAATTACAACTGTTGATAATCTCATCTTTTCCTATACAGGAGAGAATTTAGATGATGTTCAGTCTGAAATTCTAGAAGGGGTGATTAATCACCAAAAATACACAGAAATCGCTAAGAATCATCATCGTTCCGAGAAATATGTCAAGGATGTAGCTGGTAAATTATGGAAAACCTTATCGGAAATTTTAGGAGAAGAAGTTAATAAAGCCAATCTTAGGTCTAGTCTGCGAAGATATTATTATAATGTGGCTAACAATAATGTCGTTAACGGTGTCCAAATTAATAAAGGTCATATCTGTAATCAACTACCAGAAAATCAATTACAAAAACCTAATCTTGCTGAAGAATATAAACTCGAAATCGCTACAGAATTGATGAAAGAAGGCTTAACCGTTGAACAAATTGCTAGAGTATTAAAACTTCCCTTAGAATTAGTTAAAGAGCAACTTGAAAAACCTAAGCAACCTAATTAGAAGTCAGGTTGACAGTGGTAGAGGGTGTTAAGCTATCGTTAACGCACCGCTTAATGGTTATCCTGGCGAATTGTCGCAATTTAGTGGATAGGGTTTTTCGGTGGATTAAGCTTCGCTAATCTCTACTTATACCTGAACTTTCCCATACATATATACCACAATAACCAAAAACCCTTATCCATCAATGGATACGCCCATTAACTTTTCTGAATGTACCCATGTTTATTATAATATTTCTTAATAAACAAGTGGGGGAAGTTTAGGCGAAAATTCCCTAATTGTAATTCTCCTCGGCAACAAAAGGCGTTAGATTTATTCGGGGTTTCCTTAATTTGTACCCAGTAACGGCACATTCAGATATGGCACGGGTTATAGTCTTTTGTCAAGGGGGAAGTCCAATAATTAAATCTCCACCTTTTAAAATACAAATGGACTATTAGAAGTAAATCCGTAGTCAATTACTCATAACTTCGGTGGCCGATTGTAACCTTTAAGGTGTTTGTCCAAAGACCATATATAGACGCGGCGGACTGGATTTTGATCACAAATTCTTTGCCAATCATGAATGATAGAAAGGTCTCCCAGTCCCCTACCTTGCATCGCTTGATCAGGAAACTCTTTTAACCATCCTTGCAGGTCTTCTTGCTTTAGAAAATTAATAGGGGTGAAGGGAGATTCTCCTTCAAGAGCTTGTGTTACCCGATTGACAAATTTTTCTGCACAAATACGTCGCTGATTGCCATCTACCTTTTTGGCCTTGGCAATATGATTGCCAGTTTCCAGAATGGTCGCCATTGGCAAAAAAAGAGATTCTCTAGCTTCAATTTTCTCTTTTAACTCTTGAAATATTAACTCAGATTGACTCGCTTTGTGGGGGACATTAAGTATCTCTAAAAAGATCGAAGTATCGATTAGGCAAATAGCTCCCATCAGGCTACTTCTCCCTGTTTTAATTGCTCTAACCAACTTAGCGCGTTTTGTTGACGTTGTTCTGCTGTGGACTTATCCTTTAAGAACTTATCTAATACTTGTTTAGTCATCAACTGACCAAGAGTTCCCTGCACAATTAATTCGGGGAAACGCTCTAAATCAGCTAATCGGACAATACGACTATCTCCTGCTTGCGGATCTCGGTAACAACAAAGTACATTTCCAATATCACTATCGGGTACTGCATCTAGTAACGCTGGGTTATGGGAGGTGATCAGTACCCTCAGTTTTCTTTCTAAGGCGATCTCCCGAATTTGCTTAACTAAATTATCTGCACGACTGGGATGAACACCATTATCGATCTCTTCAATAATTACGAAAGTTCCAGAATTTACACTTAGTAGAGTTGCAGCAATCGCTAAAACTCTCAGAGTACCATCAGACAACAAAGGAGCATCTATCTGATGTTCTTTGTTCCCAAAAGACTCTATTAGTTTCACCATAACATCCTTGCGGTCTGTAATGATAAAGCGAATATCGGTAATATCCTGTTCTGGTAATGAACGAATGAAGTCAAGCAACTTGTTTTTTTGAGTCTCTCCCTGCTGACAAACTGCGTAAAGAACACTAGAAAGGTTAGAGCCATCTTCTTTAATATCATCATCTTTAGCGTAAGCATAATCCCGCATTACTGCTGGACGAGGATCAAGAAAGACGATATTCCTCAAGGTTTCTCGAATTACTTTAGTAACTGCTGGAATAATTTTTTGTGATTTAGTATGACTTTGCTGGAACCGACTGGGAGTTTCCAATTGATAAAAAATGGCTTGTCGGTTAGAGCAAGGTATGTGGGGCTTATTTTTACCTTTGTTAAAATTGTTATACATCACCCTAATTTCATCGGTGTGTGAGTTGGGATCGCCATCAATTTTGTAAAGTGTTAATTCCTGATCTTTACTAGCTTTACTGACACTTTCTCCGATTATAATAAGTTGGTCTGATAATAGCCCAATTTCAATCTCGAAATCAGTCCAACCGTCAGGAGCGTTATCAATGTGTGTTCCCAAGGTAAAATACTGTTTTTCTGCACCGAAAAGATCGATCGCTTGTCCACGAGCAATTGCATTCCCGCTTTGAATGTTGCGTTCAATGTCATCTAACCTGCTGCCTTTCGCTAACCACGAAAGTAAGCGAATTGCTTCTAGTGCATTACTTTTACCTGACGCATTAGCACCGATTAAAAAGGTGATGGGAGCCAGAGACAAGGTTGCCTCCTGATAGCTTTTAAAATTCCGAAGAGTCAGCGATGTTAACATACTTTTCACCCATTAAATCTTGACTGGTGCAGTTTGATCATTTGTACTAAAAGTTCCAATACGCAGTTTAAATTCAGCGCAGTTTATAGACTCTAACGAGTACCGAAAACTAGCATCCATAACCTTGAAAACTCAAACTGTAGGGCAGGGCATATCCGAACAGTATAATCTAGGCTTGGGGAGATAAGATCGCTGTTTATTGGCATTAGGGCGAAACCCTTACCCTTACTGCAGGTCGCTTCTCAGAAAAAATTGAAAAGACGCTACTGGGTACATTTTTCCCTTGAAAATGGCTGTACCGTTGACTGTATCTAGAGTAGAGCGATTCTGTGGAGTTGGCTGTATAGTGATCGCTAACCTTATGGTGACAGATGGTGTCATTAATCTCTAGAGTAAGCGATTCCCTCTGTAGCCATGTTTTTGCTGGTTTTCTGCCCCGAAACAAGCTATAATGGTCTAAGGGTCGAATTTGAAAAATTTTGCCTCAAACCCTATCTGCGTAAAGACTTCAGGATTTTGTGTTCAGTAGCTCATTGGTATTATATTGCTTTAACTAAGGCTCTGTAAGACTTTTAGCCATAGCTAGTATATTTATACGGGGGAAGTTCAGTCATACTTCAACCTAACCTAAGTTCTAACTGACGAGGATTGAGGGAAAAATTGACTCTTTACATAATGACGTGTTCTACTTCTAAATTCTGATTTTTAAAGCGTCGCGCCACTTCTTGCGACTTGACGATCGAATCCCCAGCTTGTTCGGTAAATTTATTCGAGTCGGTGGGTTGCATTCTGAACTATGATAAGCCAGTTTCAGAGGTCTAGTATAGCGTGCTATCTGGGCAATTACACGGCGATCGGGTTTTCGGTGAGTGATAATGAGATTAATGAAAAATCAAGGGAAGTGAATTATTATTGGAATTATCCGATCTTTCCGTTAATAGATGATGATTTTCTAGATGCCTAACAAAAAAACACGACAACAGTGGCTCGAAGAATTTTATAGAGTACATGGAGACTCTTATAATTATTCATTAGTAGAGAATATCGATTCCTCCATAAAAATTAAGGTTATATGCCCTAATCATGGAGAATTTGAAATCGCTCCAGGACATCATAAAAATGGGGTTGGATGCCGTAAATGCTACTTTGCATCTCAGAAGATATCAAAGGAAGAGTTTGTTCGTCGCTCCGAAGAGCACTTCGGAAACCGCTATAACTATTCACTGTTTACCGAGCTTCCTAAAGTTGGTGAGCGGGTCAGTATTTCATGTAGAGAACACAGCGTAATTTTTTTACAAGAACCTCGAAACCATATGCGAGGGCATACAGGATGCCCACAGTGTAAATCGATGATTTTGTCTGGGTCTCAAGAGGAAATAGGCAAAATCAAAACAAAAGAGGATTTAAAAAAAAGCTTTGTCGAGCGGGCGATCAAAATTCATGGTAATAAATATAACTACAGCGAATTCGAGTATTTAACGTCCAGTACAAAAGGAAAAATAATCTGTTCACAACATGGGGAGTTTTGGCAAACTCCTAGCAACCATTTAAGAGGTAGTAATTGTCCAGAGTGTTCGCAGGAGAGTAAACATAAAGATACCTTCAAAAATAAATGCAAGGAATTGGGCATCGATTATTGGAGGGCATTGAAAAGACGCGAGGCGGGATTGCCTGAAGAAAAAATTTTTGAAAAACAATACGTTCGTGGTTCACGAGAAATTAACAAGGTCGTGGTATTTGGAACCGAATATCCTAATCTTGAGGAGGCAGTAAGGTGTTTAAATCCATCTGCTAGTAGCACAACAATAAGCCGGTGGTTAAAAGAAGGAATAACGCCAGAAGAAGCTTTTGAGCGAATTCCTAATCCAGGCTATGCGGAAGGAATTATTTATTTGGTTACAAATAAAATATCTGGCAAGCAATATGTTGGATTAACAATTCAGACTCTAGAGCGTCGCTGGAAATACCATATAGAACAGGCTTCCGCTGGACATATCAAAGGTGCTGAATCATTACACCACGCGATTCGAGAGCATGGTTCAGATACTTTTGAAATACGGGAAATAGATCGAGGAACTTGTAAAAAAGATCTTGAGAATAAAGAGAAAGAGTGGATTAAAAAACTAAATACTTTGGTTCCCAATGGATATAATATTTCTACAGGTGGGGTCAGCGGTGGATCGCACAAAAAAGTCACCTATATCGATGATATACGCTTTGAAAGTGTAGAACAAGCTTCAATATATCTCTCTAGGACTCGAAATATTAGCCTTTCTGCGGCGAAAAAAAGGATTAGTCTAGGGCGTATCGATATTAAAACTCCTGCCAAACCTGGCGAAAGCCTAGTAAAAACACAAGTTTATAAAGCTTGGAGCCGAATAGTTCATGGTGTGATAAATCCCAATTCTAAAGAGTATATACCGGCAATTGAAGTTCATGATTCATGGCGTGATTTTAAGCGGTTCCTGCAAGATGTTGGTCATCCCCCTGAAAAAAATATGGTATTTTCTAGGCTAGATAAAAACCAAGGATTTTTTCCAGAAAATTGTGCTTGGCTTACGAGAAGTGAGGCAAGTAGGCTCAATGCCGAACAAACCCAAAAGAAAGGTAAGCTTAGGAAAAACAAAGATAAAAATAATCGGGAAATTATGAATCACAAAGTAAAAAGTTTATCTGATTGTATGGAAATACAACTCGAATTACCTTTAGATCTATCAGTAGGTACAGCAGATAGAATTATTGTTGAAGGTATTCAAACTCAAGACCGGAAACCTACGAAAACTTTTTTTCAAACCGCAAAATCTTTACAATTGCAAGGAGAGCCGGATTGGTCGGTTCAAATCGACGATCGATAATCGGGTTTCCCTCGCTCGCTCGAAATCCTGACAGATCGATCGCTTCCTCGTGAAAATTATCCTAGAAATCTATTCCCAAGTAAAAGCGAATCGAGAACATTTTTTAACCCGCTCTCAAACAAAGTCGGATTTCCAAATATGAACCGCTCGTCGGGCTAAACTTTCTTGACGTTTAGCGATCGTGTCCGGTGTCCATTCCTCTGGTACTATATTTCTCGCTAGAGCATAATCGCTTTGTTGGTAAATCTCTTGTTTATCTGTATAGTATTGATTGCCGATTTGACGATTCAAATTAGCTTCTAAAGGAATCAAGTTACCGATCCGATAGGTCATTTCCTCGATCTCGTTATCGAGAAAGTGAACGCGCCATCGATCGCTCGGCGATTCTGGTAGAATATGCTCGATCGAGAATCCATCTTCCGCTATATTAGATCGACCCGATTCGTCCATTTCTAATTTCCAGAGAATATATCGAACCAGTTTTTTCTTTTGACCTCTGGTAGAAATCGAAAGAATCGAAAAATCCTGCAGGAACTTAGTATCCGTGACATAAACCGATCGCAAGCCCTCGAAAACTTGCCTCGGAGTCGTCATTTCGCCATTATTTATGGCGATTGCTATCTTATTATAAATCCCTTCTAGCTCATTCGGGTTAAGACTACTGACAATCGTGTATCGAAACGAAATTATACAAACCAATTTTAGTAGGCGGGTGAAGTTCTCGCTTGAAAATTTATTGTATGCCGAGAATAAAACTGGATAGGCTTGTTTTACGCCAAATAGTTCAATTTCTCGAATATAAGGGATATTATCTGGAGTATCTTGCCAGAATTCATCATTGGGATTATTAAGAGCGATAAAAAGACCACTATATTCTTCGAGTTGTTCGAGTAATTTAAACGCGCTTTCAGCGTTTTGTATAGACTCTCGAACCCTTTTAAATAAACGTTCCCGTCTTACTCTCGTCCGCGTGAGGCTGAGATAGTAACGTAGGAACTCGGGGAATTTTTCCATTGTAACGGTATCAATAATTCCTCTCCACTGTCGTTGTCCTTCTCGCAAATCATCCGCCCCTCGGAAAAGAGAAAACAAATAATTTTTTAATAGATCGGTTGAACTTAGCTCTATCCCTCTAGCGTTTAGGGTCTCGAAAACCGTATACGCATTCAATTCATCTTCAACATTAATCTGAATAAATAAGAGTCTTTTGGCAACGGTATCCGTTAAAAAAATTGCCAGTTCTTTTCCACTGTTAACTACGCTTGTAAGCTGTTGCAATGAATCCGAAAAGTATTGAAAAGCTTTCCATAGGAGTTGGTTGGATTTTGCGAGCGATCGAGGATTGCGAGGAGGTCTAAAGTTAATGAGACGACTTTGATAAAAATCATTATTATTTTCATTCAAAATTAATTTACTAGATTCTTTTAAAGAACCCAGATCTTTATTACTCAAATAACCGCTTTTGAGAAGCCGTTGTCGTTCTCTATTCGCTTCCGCTTCTTCCCCCCGATCGATTAACGTTTGAATTTTTTCGATAATCGCTATAGCGAGAATACTAATCGTTACCAATCGTTGTTGTCCGTCAATAATTGTAAAATCCGTATCCGATCGCTGGGAACCCTGTAAAACGATCGCTCCCATGTAATGACTAGAATCGGGGTTTTCATAGAGCGTTTGAATATCCTGCCAGAGATCTTCCCAATTTTCTTCCTTCCACGAATAATCTCTTTGAAAAGGGGGAACTCGGTAGATTTTGCCATTGCCGATGAGATCGCTAAAATTGCTGGTTCGGGTATCTAATAGATGAGTACGGGGCATAGGTTCGATCGGCAGTCAGTTCATCACTTCTAACTTACCAAATATCGGCCGATCGGGCTCTTCGGGAATTGTTATGCAAATAATTAACTTAAAATAAAATTCGATGAGAGCAACTACGCTCAAAAGTAGCTAAAATTCATACAGGAAAGACTTAAGGCACAAACAGGTTAATACCAAAAGATAGACAATAGAGTTAAGATTTGATATAACAGCCAAAAACGAGATTATTTTACCTATGATAGTTGACAAATTTTTGAACCTAAAAGGAACCTCTATTCAAGGCTATCGACACCTAGAAAATATCGGTATATGACGAATTGAATCAAAAAATAAAAAAGCAACCTGTCCTCGTTGTGGGTTAGATAGCGATAAACTACACCAAAATCATCGACATTTAGTCAAAGATTTACCGCTCTCAGGCTAACCAGTGTACCTACAAGTTAATCGTCGTCAATTTAAGTACGTTAATTGTCAGAAACCCTTTAGCAAAGAGTTAGATTTTGTCGCCAATGTCATCTAACCTGCTGCCTTTCGCTAACCACGAAAGTAAGCGAATTGCTTCTAGTGCATTACTTTTCCCTGACGCATTAGCACCGATTAAAAAAGTGATGGGTGCTAGAGATAAGGTTGCCTCCTGATAGCTTTTGAAATTCCCAAGAGTCAGGGATGTTAACATACTTTTAAATTAAGGTATTTAAAAACATCTAAAGTAAGGGGATTAGGGTTTTATCAGATTCTTCATTCCAGCTACGGCACAACCTAGCCCAGCTAGACCCAGTGTAGCACCTCCAAGATAAAGCGTGGGTTGTACGAAAAATCTTATGAACTGATTTTGCACCTCCTTATCAGCTTTATACGTTTTGGCAGCGTTGGTAGAATCGGGCCAAGATTTAAGCGATCTTTACGCGCAGAAAACGGGTTTCTTCAAGAAACCCGTTTTCTATCAAAAAAAAGGGGCTCTTCTAGGTTCTGTGTGATAAGTTTAACTTACAATATGATCGATCGATCTTTGTGTCCTTTGTGTCTTTGTGGTTCGTTCCACCCCCTCGCTAGGAGGAATGTATCTTAGAATACATTTTACCCACCAAACCTGGGAGAGCCAAAAAAGGGAGGTCTAAGAACCCCCCTCAACAGTTAATAATTAGGGTTCTTCGTTACTTGTTATGGTTCGATAGGGGGGCATAAATCGACTAAATCCTTATCTGGCAAGAGACTTAATTGATTAGTTCGCTCTAGAGCAAAAACAATTGATAAAAATCTCCAAATGTCTTTCTCTATAAGGTTTACATACCTTATACCCCCCGTCTATTGCATAACACAAACCGAAGAACCGAATTTACCAAGGTCAAGGTCGATGATCGCACTAAAATAAGCTCTCTCAGTGTTAGTTATTATTACCCGTTCGGATCAGCTTAGGAAAAAACTTGAGAAAAGTTTCATATTAGATTATAATTTTCGTTTGAGACTGTTATATGAGATTAAAGGTATGTCTCGATTTATTAAGCGTTTAGAAGCGATTGGAATACATGGAAGATTTGATATTAATCTTGATTTTCAAGATGGAGTTAATATTATTCATGGAAGTAATGGCACAGGCAAAACCACTGTATTGCATATTCTTGCTAATGCCGTCAACGAAGATTTTAGACGTTTTGGCTATTTAAAATTTCAAAAATTAACCATTACATTAGATGATGATACGGAAATATTGATAGAACAGCAGAATTCTCCTCAAGAACCTCGACAAACAGTAACAACAGTCTTTGTTAATAATCAAAAAGCCGATTTTTACCGTTTTGCAGAATTATTAGAAGAAGAAAAGCAAAAAGAAAATAGCGAAATTTTATTGCCTGCACGTTATTATCCATCATCTTCTAAGAAGAAGCAAGATATTGACTTAAAAGCAACTTATTTCCCTGCTTTTAGAACAATGATTGAGGCATGGGCTACCTTAGATGAAAATGAAATTAGACATTTTGCCCGAAGATCACCTAATTTTAGCAAAGTTCTCAGAAGTTCCGCCAGATCAACCGAATTAGCTCGGATTCTATTTGGCAAATTTGTCCCTAGACTTGAGTATCCTTCACCGATAGAAATAGAAGAACATATTAATTCAGAATTAACAGAAGCTCAATTAAAAATTGCTAGTCTTGATAGAAATTTGCTTTCACAAGCTTTTATTCAATTTTCTCAAGCTATTTCTCAATCATCTGAGACAGACGATAATACAAAAGAGCCAGAAGAAGTTATTACAGAAATAACAGAACTTTCGGAAAAATTGCAAAATTCACCTTTTCAAGGTAATCATGATCAATCAGGTAATGTCTATAAAAAATTAATAGAACGGTTGACATCGTTTGAATCAGATCCAAAATCCAAAACTATTGCTAGTAGAGTTTTATCAGTGTATAAAAGTTCTCTTCAACAAAGACTAGATGCACAAATAAAAGCTTATTCTAGTATTGAAAGATATCTTGAATCAGTCAATGGATTTTTAGAGAGAAAGCAATTAAAAATAGGTTCTACAAACTCACCTCAAGGCAGAGGGAAATTAGGTGTTAAAATTGGTGATGAAGAAGATATTCATAGTCTGCAAATTTTGTCTTCTGGAGAAAGACAAGTCGTAGGTTTAATTTATGCCGCCAGTCACATGACAGGTGGTAGGGTTGTCTTAATTGATGAACCTGAAATTTCACTTCACATTGATTGGCAACGTAAATTATTACCAGAAATGGTTAAACAACTTGATGAGAAACAACTCATTATTTGTACTCATTCTGCTGTAATTGCATCCAAATATCGAGAGAGAATGATAAAACTTGAACTACAACCAACGGCAAACGCTAATATAAATACCGATACCCTTGGAAGTGAAGATCAAATCTATATACTAGATGATGATTTGGAAGACATTGACATTCCCTTTTAAAAATTTAGATAATTATCGACTTTATGAATGGATTACAGTTAACTCCTGAAGAATACGTTACTGAAATAATTATGTCAAATGATAGGTTTTTATTGCTAGAAGGAGCCAATGATGAGGATTTTTTTACTATTATTTGTAATCTTTTAAAACAAAATGAAGCTCAGATTTCATCGGAAAAATTATATTTATTGAAAAAAATTATTATTGATACTGCGGAGCGAATACAAGGAGAATTAGGAAATAGAGCTAAGATAGAAAAAATCTGTGATTTAGTTGCCCAAGAGCCGCCAGATGTTAACAATAGAGTTTTGGGCTTTGTTGATCGAGAATTTAGAGAATTTGAATGGAGCAATGATTTAAAAGATCATATTAAAACTCATAAAATTAACAAGAGATTAATTTGGAGTAGAGGTCATTCAATTGAAAACTATTTTTTTGAAATATCAACGTTGAAAAAGGCATTCAACGATTATTTAGTCAGTAGTTTTTATCAAGAAGCATTTGAAATTTTTAAATCTAAATTTGAGCATACTCTCAGAATAGCTTGTGCTTTGAGTTTAGCAGGTTTATCAGAAGAGTTAGTTAAGCCTATTGCTACATCAGTAAATTGGCAGTGTATAGATATCACCTCCACATCTCTGAAAATTGATTTAGAAGAATGGGGTAAGATACTGAATAAAAAACTCAAACTAGATCAACTTCGGATTCAAAAGCTATTTAATAAATTTGAAGTCTATTTGAATATGACCAATCAATGTGACATTGAAACCTCAAGATGGTTATCTCATGGACATATAGGATTTAATTTTATGTTTGTTGTTTATAGTAAATGTCTTTATATCTGGACTTCCCCCGTATAAACATACTAGCTATGGCTAAAAGTCTTACAGAGCCTGAGTTCAAGCAATGAAATACTAATGAACTACTGGACACAAAATCCTGAAGTTCTTACGCCGATAGGGTTTGAGGCAAAAAT
>NZ_JADBVM010000147.1:0-5698 GCF_020244875.1 Microcystis sp. M44BS1 | reverse complement strand
CCCCTAGTACAAGAAAATACCTTCCGTCTGGGGGAAACCTTTCATTCCTTCCAAGTCATCCGTCTTTGGGAAGAAAAGACACCACAATTTTTCCATCATCCCGGTTTATTACCCTTTGCCGTCCTCAGCAATACCGATGACCCCGAACAGGTGTTAAGTCTGGTGTCCCGTTCTCTAGAAACTATCCCCGAAAAACAGGTGCAAAGCAATCTCGCTGCCGCTACCAGTATTCTCGCCGGGTTAGTATTAAATCGAGAGACGATCAAAAAAATCCTTCGGAGTGACATTATGAGAGAATCCGTCATCTATCAAGATATTTTAGAGGAAGGCGAGGAAAAAGGACTACAAAAAGGACTACAAAAAGGATTGCAAGAAGGATTGCAAGCGGGTAAAGAAGAAAAAGCTCGACAAATTGCCCTAAAAATGCTATCTGCTGGTTTTTCTATCCCAGAAATCGCCCAATTTACCGATTTATCCCCCGACGCGATCGAGCAATTACAATCGAGAGACGATTAGAAAAATTCTTCGGAGTGACATTATGAGAGAATCCGTCATCTATCAAGATATTTTAGAGGAAGGCAGAGAGGAAGGCGAGGAAAAGGGACGACAAGAAGGCCAAGAAGAAAAAGCTCGACAAATTGCCCTAAAAATGCTATCTGCTGGTTTTTCTATCCCAGAAATCGCCCGATTTACCGATTTGTCCCCCGACGCGATCGAGCAATTACAAAGACAGCAGCACAATTAAAGCTTTTAACCGCAAAGGGTGGGGAATTAGCAAAATTTTGGCTCATCTCCGCACCCCAAGCGCAGTTAACGACTTTTAGCGACGCAACGCACCACTAAACCACCACCTAGTATGCCTAGTCCGATAACACCAGAAGGTTTGGGAGTGGACACATTACCAATATCACCCGAAATATCAGAAGCAACAAGGCGAAAGTTATCGATTGCAGCATAACCACTGCTTAGAATATCGGTTTTATCCCAAAAAAGCCCCAATTTTCTCCACGGCAGCCTCTAGAATATCGGGATCGTGAACTAAGGCAAAACGCACATACCCCTCACCACCCTTACCAAAACCGGAACCGGGGGAAACAGCGACACCAGTTTGGGCCACCAATTGCCGACAAAAATCGACGGAATTACCCGGCCAACTGGGGGGAATTTTCGCCCAAACGTACATAGTAGCGGCCGGAGTGGCAACTGGCCAACCGATGCGATTTAGGGCATTAATAAACACATCCCGGCGTTTTTGGAAGATAGCGACGGTTTCTTTGACCGAATCTTGATTACCAGTTAAAGCAGCGATCGCACCATTAAGGATGCCCAAATACTGATTAAAATCAACCATAGCTTTAATCTGTCGCAAAGCCATAATTAACTGCGGGTTGCCAATGGCGAAACCGATGCGAAAACCGCCCATATTATAGGACTTGGAAAAGGTAAAAAACTCGATCGAATTAGTTTTAGCTCGATCGGCCTGTAAAATTGACGGGGGGGGCGATGTTCCCGCAAAAAAGATGTCTAGATAGGGAAAATCGTGGATTAAAACTAAATTATGCTGACGGCAAAAATCAACCGCTTTTTGGAAAAATGCCAAAGTTGCGATCGCTGTGGTGGGATTATGGGGATAACTCAAGACCATCAGCTTCGATTGTGCCAGCACTAGGTCAGGAATGTCCTCTAAAACCGGCAGAAAGTCATTTTTTGACAAAATTGGCATTCCGTAGATTTGACCGCCGGCAAGGGCAACACCGCCCAAATGGGAGGGATAACCCGGATCGAGGAGTAGGGCAAAATCCCCGGGGTTGAGAAGGGCCAAAGGTAGATGGGCCGTGCCTTCCTGAGAACCAATCAGGGGTAAAACCTCCGTTTCCGGATCGATGGGTACACCAAAGCGATCGCTATACCAGTTAGCGGCAGTTATTCGGAAGTCTCTGGTCCCATTATGGAGTAAATAGCCGTGCGTGTGAGGATCGTGGAGAGATCGCTCAATAGCATCGACAACGTGGGGAGCAGCACCAAGATCGGAGGAACCGAGCGAAAGATCGATAATGGTATTACCCGATTCTCTACTGGCAGCTTTTGCCCGATCCATATCGGCAAAAACGTTGGATTGTAGTGCCTGTAAGCGGTGTGCTAGGGTTAAGTTATTCATAACCACAGATACCTAATTAGCTGATATAGGTATCGATAAAAGATTGTAATTGTTGTTTGCCGATCGCCCCTTCATGACTGGCAATAATTTGGTTATCTTTAAAGATGCGTAAAGCGGGAACACCTTCCACCTTACATTTAGCCACCGAGTCGGGGTTAGGGTCTATTTCTAGTTTAACTACTTTTAGCCGTTCGTCGTAGGTTTTGGCCACCCAATCGATCGAGGGGGATACCAGACGACACGGACCGCACCAACTCGCCCAAAAATAGACTAAAACGGGTTTTTCGACCTCAAAAACCTCTTGGTCAAACTTCTGATCGCTAATGACAGTTACGCTACTCACAGTATTTATTTCCTCACCATCGCTACTGATTATCATAGAGGTTCTGGGTACTTTTCGGCAATTATCCACTTCCAAAGTTCCTCAAACATTAGGATCAAAGACATCCCGTAAACCATCACCGATAAAATTAATACTTAACACCGTGATCACGATAGCTAGAGCGGGAAAAATGACCAAGTGGGGGGCAGTTGTCAAGTAATCTTTAGCTTTAAATAACATTTGTCCCCAAGTCGGCACATCGGGGGGGAAACCCAAACCCAAAAAACTCAGGGTTGACTCGGTAATAATCGCATTACCCACGGCTAAAGTGGCCGCCACGATAATCATTCCCAAAACGTTAGGCAATAAATGCACCCAGATTAAACGGAAAGGAGTGGCCCCCAAAGCAATCGCAGCCGAGATAAATTCCATCTCCCGTAATTTTAAGAAATTTCCCCGCACCAATCGCGCCACCGACATCCAATTTAAACCCCCGATCACCAAAACCACGAGGATAAAAATACCCGTTTCCGGTCCGGCGATTTTTTTGATACTATCGCGAAATAGATAGACAATCAGCAAAAGTAGGGGTAATTGGGGCAAAGATAGAAATAAATCCGTTAATCGCATCAATAAGCCATCGATCGCTCCCCCGTAAAACCCGGAAATAGCCCCGATCGCCGTCCCCAGAATCATCGCCACCATCATAGCAGCAATCCCCACCGCCAGGGAAATTCGACCCCCCACCAAAATCCTCGCCAATTGATCCTGTCCCAGATCATTAGTCCCGAAAAGATGTTTTAAACTAGGGGGAGCAGTGGTTTGACTAAAATCAATGGTATCGATGGGGACCCGATAGAAAATCGGACCGAATAGGACAGCAAAAATAATTATCATTAATGCGATCGCTCCTATTACCGCCAGGGGATCTCGGTAAAAACGTCGCCAAGTATCGATAATTGCAGAAGACAGGGAAGACATAAGCTGTTAAGTAGATAGGTATTAAAAACTTTCAGATCCCCCCGCCTATCGGCACCCCCCTTATCAAGGGGGGCAGGGGGGATCAAACCTAAAATCCATTTTAAATTTAATTATAACCAGCTACTTAAGTGTTTAAATTACTTGTTGAGATCAGGTACTTTTGCATTGGGGGAGATTCCGCTAATCTAAGAATAAACGGTTTAAATGAGTCTTTTTAGTCTGCTGTATTTTAGGTAAAATCTCAAGATGAGTCCCTTTATTGAAGGAACCGTTGTGTTATAGTATAACTCAAGTTCAGAAAATAGAGAGTAAAACTATGACTGTTAAAGAACTTATTCAAACAGCAATTGATAATTTACCTGAAGAACAACTAGATGAACTTTATCAATTAATTAAAAATTTCACCGCCAGCAAAAACAACTTATTAGAAGAAAAACCATCCTTATTCAAACGTCATTTTCCAGTTGAGAATATGGTGGGTAAAGCTAAAATACTAGGTGATATGGTCAGTCCTATTGTAGATGAAGAAGATTGGGAATGTCTGAAGTAATTGTGCTTGATACTCATATTTGGTTGTGGTTAATAAATGGCAATTTTGACAGATTTCCCGAACATTGGCTAGAAAAATTTGAGTTAGCAGAATCTCTCGGAGTTTCCCCCATTTCTTGCTATGAAATAGCCCTTGCTAACCAACGGGAAAGATTAGAATTAAGTTATCCCCTTCAAGAGTGGATTCAACAAGCTTTAACAGTAGCTAAAATAGATATATTTTCAATTACCCTGGAAATTGCCATTAGAGCAGTTAATTTATCTCCCATTCACAAAGATCCTTTTGACCGTATTATTATGGCTACAGCCTTAGCATACGGGGCAAAACTGGCTAGTATTGATAACTTATTTTCTAAATATGTCGAAATCAAAGATCATCTCATGGAGAGAGGGAAATAGTGATAAGTAAGAGGACAAAATCAACAGATGATTAAAATTTACACGGAAATCGAACGGGGGCAAAATTGGTTACAGCGCCATCAAAAATCTTCTCCGATATTTGCCCTAGTTTTAGGCTTTACCGAGACGGGATTAATCCCCGGAATCTCCACCGCCGGCGCCACCCCGGAAGATAGAAAATATACAGCGATCGCCGATGCCGAATTTATCGTTAAAGGAGTTTCACCCCATCCCCGTTATCCCTTACCCCCCCTAACGGTGGGAGCCTCCCCTGCCTATATTACCCGCGCCGTAGTGGAAAAATTAGCCATTCCCGTCCTCGTTTTTAACGCCGGTTTACCCTTGCCCCCGGCCGTCGATTATATCGAACTAGGGGGACAACCGGCCCGTTGTCTCTCCACTGGCTGCGCCCTAGACCTGACCATAGTAAAACACCTGTTCGCCCAAGGATTAACCTGGGGAGAAAAATTAGCCCGGGAGTCTAGTTATCTAATTATCGGCGAGTGTGTGGTCGGTGGCACCACCACCGCCCTCGCCATCCTAACCGGATTGGGTTATCGAGCCAACGGCAAAGTTAACAGCAGCCACCCCCAGTGCAATCATGCTCAGAAACGGGCAATAGTTGAGCAGGGATTAGCCCGAAAAGAAATTTTTGATCCTTTTGAGGTAATCGCCGCCCTAGGCGATCCTCAGCAGATTTTCGTCGCTGGCATGGCCATCGCCGCCAGTGGGCAGGGTGGGGTACTCCTCGCCGGAGGAACCCAAATGTTAGCCGTTTCTGCCCTAATTCAAGCTCTAGTGGCTAAATATGCCTATCCGGTTAACTGGGAAAATATCATCGTCGGCACAACTCGCTGGGTAGCGGAAGATGAAACGGGGGATACAATCGGATTAGCCACCATGATCGGAAAAATACCCCTATTAGCCACACAATTAAACTTTTCCGCCTCTAAATACCCGGTTTTGCAAGCTTATGAACAGGGTTTCGTCAAGGAAGGAGTCGGAGCCGGAGGATCGGCGATCGCATCTTCTCTGTACCAGAATTGGACTAATCAAGATTTGGTTAAAGCGATCGAAAATTTAATCGGGTTTCAACTAAACTGTTGACTATCTAGGGTTTGCGGCAAAAAGCTTTTCCTGGGGGCAGGGGTAGGGCTGATTCATTCTCCGAATCTAATTCTTTTTTTGCTACCTTTAATCGCTTATGAGGTAAGCAAAGCACGACGTTTTTAAAAATTTTCAGCTATGTATTTCCGAGAAATCGACTAAAAACGTTGCCAGATAAGGAT
>NZ_JADBVM010000146.1:0-19908 GCF_020244875.1 Microcystis sp. M44BS1 | reverse complement strand
TGATAACTGATAACTGATAACTGATAACTGATAACTGATAACTGATAACTGATAACTGATAACTGATAACTGATAACTGATAACTGATAACTGATAACTGATAACTGATAACTGATAACTGATAACTGAAAATGCTGCGTATTTCATCAGATCGATCTAAAATTGTGCTTGTTGCCCTAGTTTATCTGGGTGTTGGTTGGCTAGGCTATCTCTGCTTAGATTTAGGGTCGCGACCTGCCCCAATTTGGATGAGTGCTGGTATTGGCTTAACTGCTGTTTTTTTAGGGGGAAAAAGGCTAGTTTTAGGCGTTTTTATCGGAGATTTGCTTCTGACCTTCTTTTTAGGTGCCAGTTGGCCCATAGCTCTATTTTCGGCGCTCGGTAGCAGTATATCGGCTCTGTTAGGGGCGCAATTCCTGCATTATCTGAGATTTTCCGCCACTTTACAGCGTATTCGCGATATCCTTTTACTGGTATTTTTGGCGGCCCTATTAGCCTCGGCAGTTAATGCCACTATCGATACTTTTGCCCGTAGTTGGCTAAATACTTGGGATTGGCGACAATTTGGACAGTCTTGGGGCATTATCTGGCTCGGAGATAGTACAGGAATATTAATGACCACGCCGCTGCTGTTGCGTTTTTGCTTCAATCGTCACTCCCTGCGGGAACCACGACAACCCCAACGCTGTGGCGAGGCGTTACTTTGTCTGAGTTTGCTAACGGTGGTGACTTCCGTGGTTTTTGGTGATCAACCAAATTTTCTTAACCCCGATTGGAGTATGGTGCAGTACCTCGAATATCTGCCTTTTCCTTTTGTGGTTTGGGCCGCCATGCGTTTTCAGACTTGGGGAGCGGTAATAGCGAATTTTTTAGTATCTATTTTAGCTTTGATGGGATTGGCCAGGGGAATCAGTCCTTTTATCCTACAGGCTCCCGATTATACCAGAGGTGTCTTGATCTTACAAATCTTTTTAGTCATTGTCATGTCAACTTCTCTGTTTTTATCGGCGGCGATTAGCGAAAGACAACAGATCGATCGAGCTTTAAATGAAACTTTAGAACGAGAACATTTAGTAACACAAGTTGCTTTAAAAGTCCATCAATCTTTAGATATAGATCAGGTTTTAAATACCATTGTTGAGGAAATCAGAAATTTTCTCGATGCCGATCAAGTCTATATCGGTCACTGTCAAGAGCGGGGTTGGTCTAAGGTAATCGCTGAGTCCCGTCGTCCCGAGATTCCCTCGCTGATGGGTTGGTTTCCCGAACCAGAATTACTGGAAGAATTGGGACAATTATTTTCTTTAGATAAGTTAATTATTGCTGATAATACCGCTAAGGTGCAAACTCTGCCGACTCTCAAGGGTTATTACGAATACCTGCAAGTTAAATCCTCTTTAGTTTTACCTCTAACGGTTAATAATCAACATTTAGGCGCTTTAGTTGTCCATCAATATTCCCATCCTCGTCATTGGCAAAAAAGCGAGGTCAAATTATTAGAACAGTTAGCCACCCAAGTTTGTATTGCTATCGGCCAAGCGCAACTATATCAGAGGGTGCAAAGCTTGAATAATAATTTAGAACGGGAAGTGGCAGCAAGAACCCTGGAACTGCGGGAGAAAGTCCGGGAAATTCAGCGTTTATACGAAATGAAAACGGTTTTTTTACAGGCAGTATCCCACGATCTTCGCACTTCGATTATGGGATTAGTGATGTTATTAAAAAATTTCCAGTGTCGGCAAACAGAAAAAGTAACTATCTCGCGAGCAATGCTCGATCAGGTGGTGCGTAGTTGCGATCGACAATTAACTTTAATTAATGCTTTATCAGAAAATCATTTTGCTGAAGAACGGCCTTTAATCTTGCATCGTCAACCTCTATCTCTAAAAAAACAGGTGGAAATTTGGCTGAAAGATTGGCAAAAAGATTTTGATTTATATCAAGCTACGTTTATTAATCTTCTCCCCGATAACTTACCCGCTATTGATGCCGATCCTTGTCAGCTAAGAAGTGTTTTTGAACAATTATTAAATAATGCCTTAAAACATAATCCTTCACCGATTCAATTAGCTTTAGATGCTCGTGTTGACCAAGATATGCTCTACTGCACTTTAAGCGATAATGGCATTGGCATGGATGAGGAACAATGTCAACATCTTTTCCATTTATATGTAAGAAATCTTCATAATCAACACCTAACGGGAATCGGTTTAGGTTCCTACCAATGTCGGCAAATTATCGAGGCTCACTCCGGGAGAATTGGGGTAAAAAGTACCCCGCTGGTTGGCTCACAGTTTTGGTTTACCTTACCCCTTGCCCATCAAAATTCTAGATTAATTAAGCAGGAGTTAGTCAACAGTAATCAGTGATTTTTTAACAGGATCAAGATAATTATGTTTACTCGTCAATCTGGGGTTAGATTTGCTTTAGGTTTATTGATTATTTTCAATGTTTTCTATTTTGTCCATCTCGCCTACTATAGTTATGTTTGGCACGATGAATCTTTGGTCTTACTGCATCTTTCTGGTAACAGACCCGAACAGTTAATTAACTATCTGTTCGACGGACAAATTAAATCTACAGAACAACTCTGGCAATTTCAAGGGGTTAATTCCGTGAAAGGTTTTCCTGATACCTTAGCCTCTCTTTATACTAGCTCGAATTACGATCTACCTCTCTATTACAGTTTCCTCTGGTTTTTAGCAAGATTATTGGGCAATTCTTATCTAGTCTTAAGGGGATTTTCAGTCATTATTTGGTTTGGTATTTTATGGAGTTTTTACCATTTAGCTTTGACTTTATTTAAAAATAAAAACGCCGCTTTAATTGCCGCTACACTTATCTTCTTTTCCCCGCGTTTTACTGGTTATGCTCTGGGAATTTGGGAATACGGACTATATGTTTTCTTTTCGATACTTTCTAGCTGGTTATTTCTCAAAGCTATTGATTCCTCGCAACCGAAAAAAGATTGGTTTTTCTATAGTTTATCCCTAATCGCTGGTTTATATACCCATGTTTTCTTTATCTTTGTTCTAGTAGTTCATAGCCTATATTTTCTGCTGCAGCTGAATTCTTTTAACTCTTTAACCAAAAAATACTATAGCATCAGCTTACTTGCTTCCCTAGGTATTTATTCAATTTGGTTAACCCGGATTTTTACCAGTCGATTTACTGTCTTTGGATGGTCAAAAGGCAGTTTACCCCTAGAGGTACTTTGGCAAAGATGGGTAACAATGATCGCTCGTTTATTTTATAATTTTAGTTTAGCCAATCCCAGCAGCACCCCTATTATTGAATACTGCCTAATTATCCTCGTCATCATCTCCTTTATTTATCTGGGCAAAAAAGCTGATAAAAAAGTTTTTACCCTGATTATTCTCCTGACAATTATCCCCTTTTTCTCTCTTTTAGCTTGGGATATAATCAGAGGATTTCGCTACACAGCTGTGGGCAGATTTTACTTACCAAGTTTTCTCGGTATGCTGCTGGCAGTTACCTTTTTACTAAGCAACGGATTACAGCAGCGCCAAATCTGGGCAAAAATTCTCTTAATATTATTGCTAGTTTTCGGATTAATTGCCAAAATTCCCTATCCACCGCCAGCAACTAGATATGTGGGCTATGGTAGCAATATTCCCAACGCTTATACAATGATTAATCGCAGTCAAAAACCTCTAATTATTTCAGAACATTGGTTAGATACCTTGCCCCTTATTCATACCACTGATGCTAAGACAAAGTATTTATTTATTCAGTCGGATCTTAGAGTTTCCATCCCCTCCTTAAAAAATCAATTTACCGATATTTATCTCCTCAATCCTTCCCCCAGTCTCAGACAATATTTAGATAACCAGTCTGTACAATTATCTCCTACGGAAAATCAAGCCTTTTGGCGAATTGATTAAAAAGCCATTAACCGCTCTTGCCAAAACAGACCACAACCTGATAAACTGAATAAACCAAGACTTCAGGGAATAGAATTGGGCAGTTCACCCCTAAGAGGGATTGACTTTTACAGAGTTTTATGCTTGCTCAACTGGAGAGTCCCCGAAATCTGGTGATGAAGAGTTTTAGCCTCTTGGCTACCGGACTGACTAAGCAGACCTAACAAATTCAACTGTATGATACCGAGTCAAGACATCGGCGAGGCAGTAGATTCAGTCAGAAAAACTGACGCACAAGACTTCTCTAATTTAATGCCTAGACCTGGCTGGCAACAAGTGGCGGGTTTAGGTAGGGGCTGTTTTTGGTATTGAACCCCGATTCTTTTTGTTCTTTACCGGTTTTAGTGATTGCCAATAGGGATTTTAAGCCCGTAATTGGTTAAAAATTGCTATTTATTCGCAAAAATCCCTAGTTGCTCCCTGTACTAATCCTAGAGATCGACTTCATCATCAGTAATTTTCCCCAACCAATTCTCTGGAAATCAGCTTCCAGAACAATTTAGTTATTTTATGATTAGCAATGCCTTAACCAATCGTGAACATCTAATCGAACTGTATAATCGAGGTGAACGCAACTTTGCCGAAGTCAGACTTAGCGGAGTTAATTTAAAGAGACAGTGTTTAAACCAGATTAACCTCAGTCATAGTTACTTAAAACGAGCCAATTTAGCCGAAGCTTGTTTAATTAACGCTAATTTCAAGGACGCTTCCCTCGAAGAAGTTAATTTAAGCAAAGCTTGTCTTATCGATGCTAACCTGACTAAAGCCGACCTTTCCGGGGCAAATTTGCACCAAAGTCAACTAAGCGGCGCAATTTTGAGTAATACTGTTCTGAAAAAGGCTGATTTAAGTTCTGCCTGTTTAATTCACAGTAGCTTACTTTTTGCTCAACTGTTCAAAGCGAATCTCGAAGCCGCTAATCTCACCTCAGCCACTTTAACCCATGCCATGGCGGGGAAAGCTAACCTAAAACGGGCTATTCTCACTCGTGCTATTCTTAGCTCTGCCAATCTTAGCTATGCTAACTTAAAAGAGGCTAACCTAATTCGAGCCTATCTCTATCAAGCTAATCTGGAAAACTGCCATCTTCAATACGCCGACCTCAGCTATGCCGATTTGCGCGGGGCGGATTTACGGGGGGCGGATTTACGTTATGCTAACCTGGAAGGTGCTAATCTGACGGGAGCTAACCTCAATTGTAGCGATTTTGAGGGAGCTAACTTAACCGGAGCCGATTTAAGCAAAACTGACGCTAATAAAGCCAATTTTCGCCAAGCTAACTTAACCGGTTGTAATCTGCTCGGCGCTAATTTAGCCTCCGCTAACCTTTCCGGTGCTAATCTACACCAAGCGGGATTACTCTTGAGTTATTTAGTGGGAAGCAATCTTAAACGAGCTAATCTCAAACAAGCTAACTTAATTGGCGCGATTTTAACCGAAAATAATCTTCTTTCTGCTTCCCTCGAAGAAACTATTCTTCCTAACGGTAGTCGCGGTAATCTCCTTTCCTAATATAGCAATTTTCATAGTTGTGAGGTACAGAGTCTTAGGTTTTGAGGAGTCAGGAGTCAGGAGTTAAGATTTTGGTGTACCTCATGAGATTGGGAAACGCTATATTCCTAGAAAAACCTAGTTGTAGAGACTTTTCTGCCGAGGTTTCTATAACCGTGGGGAGTGGGGAGACCACTTCGTGCGCGTTGCGGGGGGGGAGATGGGAGAATAACTAGGGTCTGCTGAAAAACTTTTTGCCGCAAACCCTATGATAGTTTCCTAAAAAAATACCTAACCAAATTTTTGGCTAGGTATCCATCAATTTACTTCCTTTGTCGAAAATGTTGCCAGATAATTTAACCAACACCAATTAATGAACCCCGGAATATAACATCGTCGCTACCCTTGGATATATCGGCTAATTGACTGATATTTTCTAACTCAATTGCAGGAACAGTTCGTTTAATTAAACCAGTTAAAACTTTACCCGGACCCACTTCGATCGCTTTTTCCACACCCACATCTGGCAATTTTAACATAATTTCTCGCCAGCGAACCGAGCCAGTCATCTGCCGGATCAGATATTTTTTTAATTCTTCCCCGTCCTGGGTAGGATTGCTCGGATCGACATTAGAAATCACAGGAACTTTTGCAGCCCGAAAATTAACTAATTCTAAAATCTGCTGAAATTGATTAGCAGCATTTTCCATCAAGGGAGAGTGAAAAGCGCCGGATACTTTTAACTGCATAACCCGCTTAACTTTCACTTGACCTAATACCAAATCCACCGCTTCAGGAGTCCCAGAAATCACCACTTGTTCAGCACTATTATCATTAGCAATAACTACATTTTCCGTCTGATTAACCACTGTCTCTAGACTGGTGCGATCAAATTTCATTAAGGCGGCCATTTTACCACCTTCGGCCGCATCCATCAAACGGGAACGGTTTTGAACTAGATTTAATCCTGTCTCAAAATTAAACACCCTGGCCGCATATAAAGCGGAATATTCACCGAGACTATGACCAGCAACTAGATCGGGAAAATGACCTTTTTCTTGTAACAAATCCGCTAAAATACTCTCCACCACAAATAAACAAGGTTGAGTATAAAGAGTACGAGATAGGGTTTCTTCATCCCCTTGACATTTTTCCAGGACTGACCAACCGAGGATTTTTGATGCTATTTTTAATCTCTCTTGGCCAAGCGCACTTTCCGCTAAATCTCCAATCATTCCTAACGCTTGCGATCCTTGTCCCGGGAATATCCACGCTGTTTTCATAAGTTCTTAAAATAGATAGATAGATGTGTTTGGGTCAGTTATCAGTTATCAGTTATCAGTTATCAGTTATCAGATGTGAGTTTTTAGTTTACTGGTTACTGGTTACTGGTTACTGTTTACTGATCACTGATCACTGATCACTGAATTAATCTCCCCAACGGAAGATAATCCCACCCCAAGTTAAACCGGCACCAAAGCCGGAAGAAGCAATAATATCACCTTTTTTGACCTTACCACTCCTGACAGCTTCATCGAGGGCTAGAGGAATCGAGGCCGCGGAGGTGTTGCCATACTCGCTGAGATTGCTGATCACTTTTTCCGGAGGCAGTTTCAGGCGATCGCTCACCGCGTCCATAATTCTTTGATTAGCTTGGTGCAGAACTAACCAATCGATGTCACTGGTGGTTAAATTAGCCCGATAGAGAGCTTTTTCGATGACCTCTGGCACTTTCGCCACGGCAAAACGATAGACTTCCCGTCCGTTCATCGTTAGAGGCTTATAGGTCCCTTTTTGAACCCTTACCCCCTCTTTAAGGGGCAATTCCTCCCCCTGATATGCGAGATTGAGAGAACTATTCTGGCTGCCGTCGCTATGGAGTTCAAAACCGAGAATGTTATCTTTTGTATCATTTGCTTGACAAAGAACCGCCCCTGCCCCATCACCAAAGAGGACACAGGTAGCGCGATCGTTCCAATCCACCCAACGGGAGAGAACATCGGCCCCGATAACTAAGACATTGCGGTAAGTACCAGTACGGATAAACTGGGTGGCGGTGACTAATCCCACCAGAAAACCCGAACAGGCGGCGGTGAGATCAAAAGCGATCGCCCGATTAGCCCCGATCTGACTTTGCACTTGGGCAGCGCTACCGAACAGATCATCGGGGGTAGAAGTAGCCAAAAGAATCAGATCGATGTCCCTAGGCGACACCTGAGCCATTTCCAGAGCCTTAATCGCCGCTTGG
Organism: Microcystis sp. M44BS1; assembly: GCF_020244875.1. Lineage (NCBI taxonomy): Bacteria > Bacillati > Cyanobacteriota > Cyanophyceae > Chroococcales > Microcystaceae > Microcystis > Microcystis sp. M44BS1. The sequence continues at coordinate 12,225 of NZ_JADBVM010000146.1, read as the reverse complement.
GCCGCTAATTGGCTCAAAGACACCGATTGATCCGCTAAATGGCGTTTACCGATGCCTGTACGACTTTTAATCCATTCATCGGAAGTCTCGACAATTCGGCTGAGTTCTTCATTACTGAGAAATTGCCCTGGTGTGGCCGATCCACAACCGGTAATGACGACTGCTGCCCCGAATCCGTTCAAAATATTCCCCCTTTTTCAGTGATCAGTGATCAGTTATCAGTTATCAGTGGGTCAGTTATCAGCTGACAGCTTAATCTTCACTGTTCACCGACAACTTTTTTAATTGATGATGGTGGTCATTGTAGGCTTGAATGCGCTCAGAAACGCGATTATCGACGGCATTTTTCGCCTGTCGGATGGCATTAAAAATCGAAGGCGCTTGGGAACTGCCGTGACTGATCACACAGACCCCATCGACTCCAAATAACAGCGCGCCACCGTGTTCTGCATGATCCATGCGTTGTTTAATCTGTTTAAGATTGGGTTTAATTAAAGCCGTCCCGACTTTACCCTGTATCCCCCTAGGTAATTCCTCTTTGAGAATTTGTAGGATAATTCCCCCCACCGCTTCGGCAAATTTTAACAGGACATTACCGACAAAACCATCGCAGACGATCACATCGAATTGTCCCGATAGCACATCCCGGCCCTCAGCATTGCCGATAAAGGGAATTTGCTGGTTATTTTCTAATAATTCGTGGGTTTTTAGGGCGAGATCGTTACCTTTGCTGGGTTCTTCGCCGATATTGAGTAGACCGACTTTCGGATCTTCAACCCCCATAACGTATTTACTGTAAATTGTTCCCATTAGGGCAAACTGCTCTAAATATTTGGGTTTACAGTCCACATTCGCCCCGACATCGAGGATAATCACCGATTTACCCGCCAACATCGTCGGCAGCACCGCACCGATCGCCGGGCGATCGATTCCTTTTAAACGACCTAAACGTAGTAACGCCGCCGCCATGGCTGCTCCGGAGTGACCGGCGGACACCACCGCATCGGCGCGATTTTGTTTGACTAAATCCATGGCCACATTAATCGAGGCCGCCGGTTTGCGACGGATAGCGGTGATCGGCTCTTCGTCCATGGCCACCACTTCCTCTGCGTGGACGATCGTGAGATTCTTGGGACGGGGATGATGCTGGAAATAAGCCTCAATCCGTTCAGAATCGCCGACTAATAATACTTCTACATCTAATTCTTCGGAAGCTCGCATCGATCCTGCGATAATCTCGTTGGGAGCGTAGTCACCTCCCATCGCATCTACCGCGATTCTTGCCCGATTTAATGCCGTTTCTGCCATTGAGTCAGTGGGATAGAAATCTTTAATAAGTTGAGCGGCAGCTCTGGACAAAAGCTGGCCGATCGAGGATTAGTGTTTTCTGATCGAGCAATTGTTAAAAATTACCAATCATCTCTATACAATAAGGCATCATTGCGATTAAGGAAAAGATGTTCTCAGTTTTTAATTTGGCAGTTTTCGGCTTTCTCTTGGGTTGGCTGGGGGGGCAATCCCAACCGATCGCCAATATTCCCCTAATTTCTTGGCAAAATCAGCCTATTTTTGACCTTCCCACCGCTCCCGATCCCCGGGTGGCGGCGATCGTGGCCGATTATCTGCAAGACTTGACTAAAAAAGGTTTAAACTCTAGTCAACAACGGGTCTTAATTGAGACGGAATGGGCTGATTTAGCTGATCATCAGGGTAATCTGCCCGCTGCAGCCGCCTCTTTAACTAAAATCGCCACTACTCTCGCCGCCGTGGAAACCTGGCCTCTCGATCATCGTTTTGCTACTCGTTTTTACAGCACCGGAGAGGTAAAAAACGGGGTGTTAGAGGGAGATTTAATTATTGAAGGGTCAGGGGATCCGCTTTTTGTCTGGGAAGAAGCGATCGCAGTGGGCAATGGCCTCGATCAATTAGGCATCCGTCAGGTCAAAGGCGATCTGATCATTACCGGTCAATTCGCCATGAATTTTCAAACCGATCCCCTCAAAGCGGGAGAATTACTGAAAATTGGGCTTAATCAATCGAAATGGTCAAAAGAAACCAAAAAAGCTTTTCAGAGTCTTCCTAGCGGCACAAAAGCCCCACAGGTAAAGATTTTGGGCATGGTTCGAGCCAGTCAAATTCGCCCCGAAAATGCCCAATTATTATTGCGTCATCAGTCCTTGACTTTAACGGAACTGTTGCGTCAGATGAATATTTATAGTAATAACGTCATGTCAGAAATGTTAGCCGAACTGCTCGGTGGCCCGGCGGCAGTGGACGCAATTAATACTAAAATTACTGGGGTAGGAGCGGAAGAAATTCAATTAATTAATGGTTCGGGATTGGGGATAGAAAATCGCTTGTCTCCCCGGGCAGTTATTGAGATTCTGAAAGCATTGGATCGCAAGTTAGCCAATCAACCGATCAAAGTCGCTGATTTATTTCCGGTGGGGGGACGCGATACCAAAGGAACTATGCAGTGGCGGGCCATTCCTAAAGGAGTGATGATTAAAACTGGAACTTTAGCCCAAGTTAGTGCCTTAGCTGGAGAAATTCCCACCCAAGAAAGGGGTAAAGTTTGGTTTGTAATTATGAATGCCGGTAGTAGCAATATCGAGGGATTCAGAAATCAGCAGGATCGGGTGTTACAAGCTTTAGATCAACACTGGCAAATTCTCCCAGAAGCGACTCAAGGATCGATTCCTGCAAGAGCCTTTCTAGGTGATCCCAGTCGAATAAGTCAAGGTTTCTAAGGGGGTTTGGGGGGTTCTACCCCCCAAAGGCTTGGATTGAGTGATAAAATCGGAAGTGATCACCAATTTTAGAAGATAGTTTCCCTTTAAAAATCCCAACTCAGTAGATTTACAAAAATGAGATGTACCCGGTTAAACGCATCCAGAAATTTTTAGGGATAAAAACACATTTGCGGTAAACCAAGGGATTCTTCCCAACCCATCATGAGATTGAGACATTGTACCGCTTGTCCCGATTGTCCCTTAACTAAATTATCGATCGCTGACATCACTATCACTCGATCGGTTCTCGGATCTACTTCAATACCGAGATAACATAAATTAGTACCACAGGCCCATTTAGTTTGTGGATAGACTCCCCCCGGTAGGATTTTGACAAAGGGAGAAGTGCGATAAAAAGCATTGTAGATAGTGATTAAATCATCCCGCACCAGATTGGGATCCCGCAGTGTTGCATAGACTGTGGATAGGATACCCCGAACCATGGGCATTAAATGGGGAGTAAACTGGACGCGCACCTCATGACCAGCTAAATCGCTGCAAATCTGCTCAATTTCGGGAGTATGACGGTGTTTTCCCGCTACATTATAGGCCCCAATCGAACTGTCTGCTTCTGCCAATAACATATTAATCTTAGCTTGTCTTCCCCCTCCCGAAGTTCCCGATTTGGCATCAATAATCGTGGTTTCCGGGAGAATTAAACCCTGTTTTAACAGGGGAGAAATCGCCATTAAACTAGCAGTAGGATAACATCCGGGGCAACCGATCAAAGAGGCATTTTTAATATCTTCCCGATAAAGTTCTGGCAAACCGTACACAGCCGTAGATGCGATCGCTTGATCCTGACGTTCCTTGCCATACCATTTACTATAGGTTTCTAGGCTAGTAAAACGATAATCTGCCGACAGATCCAAAACTTTACACCCTTTAGCGAGCAAAGGAGGGGCTAAATCACAGGCTAAACCATTGGGTAAACCCAAGAAAACCACTTGACAACGGGAGGCAATTATCTCTAAATCGATCGCCTCCACATTAAGATTAATGCTATGACCGAGATGGGGATATAAATCACTGTAGGGTTTACCGGCGCTACTATCGCCCCCCAGATAGGCTAATTCGACAAGGGGATGTTCTTTGAGCAAACGTACCAACTGTACGCCACCATATCCGGAAGCGCCGACAATACCCACTGAAACCTTCTGTTCTTGCGTCATTTCCCTTATTCCTAAAAATTCTGATCGTTAAGATAACGCTTTAGTATGGCTGAATTTTAGCCTAACCAGTGGGATTTAAATCAAAAAACTTCCTATAAAAACCTAGTATCTCGGCCGGGTTGTCCCTAAACCGTCAATTTCTCTTGATCAATAGCCGGTTATCTTAATGATGAGGTACAAGGTTTTCCTTTTAGGGAATCTGTCATCGGGAGATGATGCCAAATTAGCTTAAACTTCATCTTTAGGAGAAAACCTGTAATTTAATCCCCCATATTTACAATTTTGATCGCACTGTAAATTCATAATCTCCTCCCGGTTCTAATTGATAATCATAGCGTTCTAAAAACCGATTCAAGGGTTCAAAAATCAAAGCCCTACCTAGGGAAGGTTGTACTGATAACTTGCCTTGAAGAAAATGCCATTGAAAACGCCATTGATATTGTTCCGTCCGCACTTCTCCCTCTAATTTACCCGTTTGCCAAGATTGCTTAATTATCCGCACATAAGCCGTGCTTTCTGGTCGATTGCCGCCACTCACCTGAACCCTACCTATAGATTAAATATCAAACATTAAGATAGCGAATTAATCCTTGTTTGTCATTACTTGAGCCAATTTTCTCGACTTTATTCTGGGGAAGTGACTTCATTAACTTTAGAAACCAAGACATTTAACTGAAAAGGTCGCCCCATTTCCTTAGTAATAAATTCTTGCAACAATTCTACCTGTCTGGGGGTAATGCTTTCGGCGGTTCTTACTACTAATCTCACCCGGGGAGGCTGCTTGAGCCAATTAATTGAAGATTCCAATAATTCTGCCCGTTTAAAAGTAATCGTTCGTTGTAATAAAGCTTTTTTGATCAACCTTTCTAAGCGAGCTTGATTAGCCAGAGTTGCAAAACTTATTCCTAAAGGAATTAGCAGCACTGCTGTCAGGATAGAAGTCAAAAATAGAGCGTTACGCGCCCGATGAAAACTAGAATAACCAGCCAGCAAAAAGACCAACAAACAGGCGAGAGCAATGCCTAATAAATTGGTAATATATAACAGAGTTGCCCCCAAACTTAGTATCCAATTGCCTTGGGATAATCCTAAACCAATCGTGCAAACTGGCGGCATTAAAGCCACGGCAATCGCTGTTCCCGCTAAAGTACCTGAAATTTTCGGTTCTATTTTGGCATAACCACTGATTGCCCCTGCGGTAATTGCCACTCCTAAATCTAAAAGATTCGGTTGAGAACGGGCTTGAATTTCACTACCAAATTCAGAAATTCCGATTAATAATCCTAGCAACCAAGCTATCGCTAAAGCGATGATCGTACCGACTAAAATCGCCAAGGCTGACTTACGAATTAATCGCCAACTGCCAATTAAACCACCAAAAGCCAGACTACGAATCGGCAACATCAAAGGGGCAATAATCATCGCCCCAATAATCACGGCCGCACTATTGGCGACTAAGCCAAAGGTAGCGATCGCACAAGAACTAACAATCAAAGCTAGATAGGGAAAATCGAGGGACGCTTCTAACCATAAATCGCGCCACATAGCCCGCGATTGTTGCCAGGTCAAGGGTTTTCTTGAGAACCACGAGTAGAGCCGTTCTTTTCTGGTCATGGGACTTAGGAAGATTAACTTTTCTTTTACTTATAGCTTTTTTTCTCTAATCAATGTATATTTGTATCATTTTCTTTAACTAATCTTACCATTTTTTCTTCGCCTCGATTGATGAAACCTCATGACCAATTTGCTAAAAACTATCTGGAAGAATTATTATCGCCCCTAGGCCGGGTAGAAATTAGCAAAGAAATTACCGACGAAACCCGACAAATTGATCTATTTTTTTCGCCTTATCCAGAGGGGCAGATAACTGTCGATAATCTAGGATTATTAGGTCAAATTGCCCTAAATAGCGCCCTCCTAGAACCCTATCGTAATTCTCCCACTCGTGCCGATGTGCGTAATTGTCTCTCGAAATTAACCGCCGTTTTTGCTGAACTACAGCGACAGGCCAAACGAGAAAATAGCTCCTACAATGAGGAAAATTTGCCCCGTTTATGGATTCTTGCCCCTCTGGTTAGTGAAACTATACTAAACGGTTTTGGGGCGGTCTTAGACCCGAATTGGCCCGAAGGGGTGTATTTCTTGCCTCGTTTACAGCGCACGGCTATTATTGTGATCAATCAACTTCCTGTTAATTTTCACACCCTCTGGTTAAGGTTATTGGGTAAGGGTAAAACTCAGAATCAAGCCGTGCGAGAGTTGCTAGAATTACCAATAGGGAACAACTACCGTCAAAATGTCATAGAACTATTACTTAGTTGGCGGGTGAGCGTGGAAATACAAAATATTTTAGAAGAAGAAGATCGAGAGGTGTTTATGACGTTATCCCAAACTTATCTGGAATGGAAAGAAGCAGTGAGACGACAAGCTAGAGAAGAAGCTCTTGAAGAAGGTCGTCAAGAAGGTCGTCAAGCAGGTCTTCAAGCAGGTCGTCAAGAAGGTCGTCAAGCAGGTCTTCAAGCAGGTCGTCAAGAAGGTCGTCAAGAGGCGCGTCGGGGCATGATCGAAAATTTACTACAAGTGCGCTTTGGACAGTTAGATGATTCTTTTAATCCCGTGATTGAGGGATTGTTATCCTTATCCCCCAGCGAATCTAGCCGTTTATTAATCGAATCCGCCCGCGAGGAGCTATTTGAGCGTTTTCACGATATAACCCCCCAGTAGATGGGAGCGCCAGAGCAGTAACCAGTCAACAGTCAACAGTCAACAATGAAATATGATTGGCCGCTCACTGATGACTGGTTACTGATCACTGATCACTGAATTTACCGTTTAGCGGCAACAATGGCAAAAACGGTGGTATGGGGATCATCTTTTAAAGTCACCCCTTCTGGCATTTTCAAATCACCCACGAGCAGGGATTGCCCCACACCGATGCCCGAAACATCAAATTCGATCACTTCCGGGATATTATCGGCAATACAGGAGACATTAACTTCGTTGACGAACTGTTCGATTAAACCGCCCTGTTTGGTTCCGATCGCTTCTCCCATGGCTTTAATGGGAACAACTATATCGAGCTTACCGTGGGCAGATACTGAGAAGAAACTGAGGTGATAGAGATTTCTTTTCCAGGGATGAGATTGTACCTCTTGGATCAAAGCTTTTCCCGTCCAGGGCATTTCGGGAACATTCACATCCACCAGGGTATTATTTACCGAGGCCTTTTTAAGTAGGGTTAAGGCCGCTTTTTCTCCCACCACCAGAGAAACCGATTCCGTGCCGTTGTGGCCATAGAGAACCGCCGGGATCAAACCCTGACGACGTAGGGCCCTGGGGTTAATATTCTCCGGTCTTTTTTGACATTCAACGCTAACTTGCATAGTTGACTAATCCTCTTTAGCAATGATTTAAAATTCGTGATTATCCCAAGGTGAGCCATTTTCGTCCAAAAGAGCGCGTTTTGGACCGTGAATGGGGTCTTCAACGATAATAGTTTGGTCGCGACTAGCTCCTAGAGAGATAATAGCGATCGGTACTTCCATGATCGCCCCTAGGAATTTTAGATAATCGAGGGCCTGTTTAGGCAGGTCTTCCAGACTCCGACAATCGCTGGTGGGTTGTTGCCACCCCGGCATCGTTCGGTAAATCGGTTGACAACGGGCGAATTCCACGGCGCTGCTGGGCAAATGGCGACAGGTTTGGCCGTCCAATTGGTAGGCAACACAGACTTTGATTTCCTCTAGGGTATCGAGAACATCTAATTTGGTAATCGCTAGACAGTCTAAACCATTGATTCGCACTGCGTAACGACCGATAACCGCATCAAACCAACCGCAGCGACGACGACGGCCGGTGGTAGTCCCGAATTCCGCCCCGCGATCGCATAATAACTGCTCGATCTCCCCCTCTAATTCCGTGGGAAATGGACCTTCACCTACCCTAGTGGTGTAAGCTTTGGCCACACCGATCACTCGATCGATTACCGTCGGACCGATGCCAGAACCTACACAAGCACCCCCAGCGATCGGATTGGAGGAGGTAACGTAGGGATAGGTTCCGTGATCGAGGTCGAGTAGGGTGCCTTGGGCCCCTTCAAAAAGAATATTCTTACGCTTGCGGATTGCTTCGTAGATTTTTAGGGAACTATCGACCACATGGGGACGCAGTTTCTCGGCATATTCTAGATATTCCTCGATCACCGTCTTCGCATCTAAAGGCGGTAAGTTATATAACTTTTCTAAAATGACGTTTTTATAATTGATCGTCCATTCTAGTTTTTGCCGCAGATTCTCGGTATTGATCAAGTCGATGACTCGAATACCGATGCGCTCGGATTTGTCGGCATAGGTGGGGCCGATACCCCGTCCCGTGGTGCCGATTTTATATTTACCCCGTTTTTCCTCGGATGCTTGATCGAGCAGCCGATGATAGGGCATAGTGACATGAGCCGTTTGCGAGATATAGAGATTGTCGGTGGTAACATTGAGGGCGTGTAATTGCGCCATCTCTTTGAGTAACACCGAGGGATCTATGACTGTGCCTGAGCCGATTATACATTCCGTATCCGGGTAGAGAATCCCGGAGGGAATTAGATGGAGTTTGAACGTTTGACCCTCGACGACGACGGTATGACCCGCATTTACGCCACCTTGAGAACGCACCACCACATCCGCCGACCGACTCAGCAGATCCGTGATTTTTCCTTTTCCTTCGTCGCCCCATTGGGCACCAATCACTATAACGTTAGCCAAGGGTTTATTGAGTCTAGCTAAAGTTCACACAAACTACCATTATCTACACTGGGTAGACATTTTGTCAAGAGCATTATTGATTTAGTTATGGCTTTATTTCGCCCTTCACCACGTTTATTCAGCCTATTTACCTTTTTCTTGTTGCTCTGCGGTGCGGCAGCGTTCTTTTTCTAGGGGAAACCACGCCGCCAGAAAAACCCTAGTGGCGATCGCTAATGTCTTGGTAGTAAGGCATTACGAAGGAGAATTTCAGCGGTTGTGTCCTGGGGCAGTATTGGGTATCAAGAGTTGACCACAAGCCAAAAAATGCGAACTACCCTAGGCTAGGGGAATTACTTGTCAAAGAAGGGTTGATATGTTAAAGTGTGTTGCAAATATGAAAAAATATAAAAAATATCAACTAACTACTCAACTTCTCTCCTATGGATATAAGTAAATCTGCGAGTAGCTATCGACCTGAGATTGACGGACTCAGAGCTATAGCTGTCTTAGCCGTAATTATTAACCATTTTAACAAAGACCTATTGCCCAGTGGTTATCTAGGTGTAGATATTTTTTTTGTTATTTCTGGTTATGTAATCACTGCATCTCTAGCGAAGCGAACGCAGAAAAACTTTAAGGAATTTATTGGGGGATTCTATGGAAGAAGAGTAAAGCGTCTGATGCCCGCTCTAGTGCTGTGCGTAATTATTAGCAGCATTCTTATTTGCCTATTTGAAGTTTATCCTATAGCCTCTCTCAGAACGGGAATCGGGTCTCTTTTCGGAGTCTCAAATCTTTATCTGCTGAAGCAAGCCACCGACTATTTTGGAGTGTGGGCAGAGAGGAACATTTTTACTCACACTTGGTCTTTAGGCGTTGAGGAGCAGTTTTATCTATTATTTCCCTTTTTAGTTTGGTTAACAGGCTTTACTCAGCAAACCGTCAAAGGAGCGAAAAATCTTTTTTGGTTGATGTGCGTGCTTTCCACTGCTTCCCTAGTCTCTTTCATTCACTTTAACGCAGCCTATCAACCAGGGGCATACTTCCTGATGACTTCTCGTTTTTGGGAGATGGGAGCAGGGAGTCTCCTTTTCCTTTTCCTATACAATCGTAAAAGTTTCCTTCACGATTATCTGAAAAAGTTGCCTGCTGGTATAGCTATATTATGCCTACTAGCCATTATGTTTGTACCGAGTCAATTTATTGTCCTCGTAACAATCGCCTGTGTATTATTAACAGCAATAGCCATTACTTCCCTACGTCCTCAAACCAAGATATTCAACCTACTCACTCAGCCCCAGGTTGTTTTTATTGGTTTAATTTCCTACTCTTTGTATCTCTGGCATTGGGCAGTAATTGTTTTAAGTAAATTGACCGTGGGGATCAATTTATGGACATTCCCTATACAATTACTGTGCATAGTATTAGCTTCTCTTGCTTCTTACTATTGGGTAGAAAAACCCTTCAGACATAAGCAATGGTCTAACTCTCAAGGGAAATCTATAGTATATGGTATAACTGCTTATGCGATGGCAACTGTCCTATTAATCGGACTTCTATCCTCCCCCGCAAGAGCTTTATATACAGGCAGCAAGAATCAGCAAAAGCCAGATAATATCTCCGAGAAAAAATCTGTAATAGTACAGGATAAAAAGCAAGGTAATATAATTCTTATTGGTGATAGTCATGCCAATCATTATAAAGGAATGGTAGAACAGGTGGCTGAGGAGCTTAAAATGAATAGCAAAGTAGTAGCAATTAACGCCACCATATTCCCAACTATCGACTATTCCAGTTCCGTAGGAGGAATGACCTTAGCCAAAAATCAGAACAATAATAAAACCCTAAACAAAAGAGTATATAATCAAATTAATCGCTTAGAACCTCAAGAAAACAATATCATCATTCTATCTTCCTACCTCGCTTATTACTTTGGACAGCTGCGTATTGGCACAAGGAGATACGAGAGAATCAATTATTATCTTGAATCGGGAGTAACAGAAAACCCTCAAGATGCTCTAGTAGAATGGCTGAAGGAGCTTAAGAAGTTTGCTCAAGACAATCAGAATACAAAAATAGTTGTTATGTTGCCAACTCCTGAGATGCCTGATTTATATCCTTTAGACTTGTGTACTCAAGAATGGTTCAGGAGAAAGCCATCGGATAAGTGTTTCGTTAAGATGGATCGGGAAGAACTAACGAAAAAGAATGAGAAATTTACAATCATTCTACGTCGGGAAATTGAGAGCATTCCCAATTTAGTCGCTTTCGATCCCTTTGCCTTACTATGTCCTCAGAGTGAGAAGTATTGTCATGCTGTACAGGATAATCAAAGGCTCTATTCCGATGAGAACCATCTTACCCTCCAGGCTACAGATAAAATTCGAGATAACTTCCTGCAATTTTTGCAACGATTGACTAAGGAAGGCTTTTCTCGTCACAGTACATAGTATCTAGTTGACTTTCTAAGTCTTGAGGAAATGTTAAAGATTACTGGAGGACTGAGGAAACAGTTGACAATAGCAGTAGAAAGCGAGCTACTAATAGCTGACTCTCTCAACAGCTAGGGAAGAAAAGCCTGCCTCTCGGGAGCATCTCATTTATGCAAGTGAGTAATTATACTTATACCTAAAACTGTTTTCTAGCAAGGCTTTCAAAATAGCTTGACATAAAACCTGATTTAGGGGTTACAAAGGTGAGATGCTCCCGTGCCTCTCCTAATATGTAGCGCATACTCAACGGATTTGTGCGAAACGTTTAGGCATGAAATAAGGTTGAAATACCTGAAATAACCGCCTAGTAAGGTCTTCAGTCCCCTGACTGAATCTAAGAGGTCAACCCTGACCAACCTTATAACTGTTTATATGTCCCGACGTTTAGTATCACATCGATACCAAACTAGGCAAGGGGACTCAAGGTCAATACACTTTGTAACAATTATCTACAATTGCTACAAAGGTGAGAGTAACGGCGATAGCCACCCCCAGATTCAGAAGTCACAACTCTGGGACTGAAGCGGGGAACGGAAGGCGAGAGAGGTGTAACCTAACATCCATACCGAGACCACTGCCAACCATCCATGATTAGGCGTGAGCCAAATGTCCGACCTGAACCATCGTAATGAGTGGGTAGTGAAATAGGTTGACACACTGCGTTCAAAAGAACAAAGGGAAAAAGTAAGGGTTTTTGAATTCACACCTACACAGACCTTTAAAAGTACCCCGATGGAAAAGACAAATCTAAAGATGGAATGCCCATATAAACGGAACGTGATAAGCCCTTTTAGGCTCTGAGTATCGGTCGAAATACCCAGTAGTGACAAGTGTAAGCGTAAGCCTTCAAGGGTGTGAGATGTAACCAAAAGCCAACGCCTGACGGTAATAAGCAGGATATGCTAACAGGTTACGGTTTGATTGTAAGGATAGAGTCTAGTAGGAGTCTATATGACGAAAGCGAGAGAAGGTAAAGGATTCGGGAAACCGAAAACCACTAAGACTACGAATGTATGGAAAGCTATCAATTGGG